>JAZNUA010000061.1:0-2977 GCA_045592045.1 Congzhengia sp.
GTTATGGCATAGGCAAGCTCTAATTCTTCTAACATTGCATTTTCATAGCGGACGGTTTTTCCATCGTCAAACTCCACAATAATGTGAGTGGGATAAATATCGGCAATTTTTCCCATATCGCCGTTATACACACCAAACCCCTCATCACCTGTGCTTTTTTTCCACTTTATGTCGTAGTTGTTCTTTATTTGCATAACCTTATCGCCAACACGCAATGTTCTTACTTGATTTACTCTTTCTGATTTATTAACACCTGGCGGATTTAAAAGCCTTTGCAATCCGCTGTTTAAATTTATAACACCTACCGTAGTTTTTTTCATAGGAGTTATCACCTGAATATCGGTAAATGCATCTATACCATACGCCAAAGGCAAACGGCGAGAAACCAGGTCAATAAGTGTTTCGTAGGTTTTTTCCACATTTTCAGCTTCTACAAAAAAGAAGTCCTTATCCTTCGTATTAAGCTGAGGATATTCGCCTTCGTTGATTCTGTGGGCATTTACCACTATCATACTTTCCTCTGCCTGCCGAAAAACAGTATCTAACGCCACAACATTACAGACACCGCTATCTATAATGTCTGCCAAGACATTTCCTGCACCAACAGAGGGGAGCTGGTCGCTGTCGCCTACCAAAATCACTCTTGCACCTACGCCAACGGCTGAAATAAGCGAACTCATCAAAATGGCATCAACCATACTGACTTCGTCAACGATAATTACATCTTCTTCTAAGGGCTCTGCATTGCTTCGTGAATATTCCCGTAAAATATCGTCGTCACTGTAACCCACTTCAAGCAATCTGTGAATGGTTTTGGCATCGTGACCGCAAAGCTCTGTCATTCTCTTTGCGGCTCTGCCTGTGGGAGCACAGAGCGCAATTTTAAGCCCTCGCTTTAAAAACAATTTTATAATGAAATTTATCGTTGTAGTTTTACCCGTACCTGGTCCGCCTGTAATTACCGTAATTCCCGACGACACAGCACTCGTCACTGCTTCTCTTTGTTTTTCTGCTAAGGTTATTCCGTTTTCTTTTTCTAACTTTTCGATTTCCTTGTTTGTTAATTTGTCGGTATCTTTAAAATTGTCACATATATCTTTGATACAATCTGCAATAAGTTTTTCAGAAGAATAAAGAGCCGGCAAAAAAATGGCATCTTTACCATCACGGGTTTTTTTAACTACAAGCTGATGGTCAGCCAACAGCTTAACCAATGCATTTTCTGCCTCTGCCGGTTCGATTTCTAACATTTTCACAGCATAATAAACTACCGATTCACGAGGCAAATAGGTATGTCCCTCACTGCCTGCAAAGTGGGTAAGTATGTACTTTATGCCTGATTTTATGCGATCCGCGTTGTTTTTGTCACTACCCGAAAGAAATGCAACCCTGTCAGCTGTTTTAAAGCTTATACCCTTTATTCTTTCACAGAGAATATATGGGTTTTCCTTTATTTTTTCCACAGCGTTTTTTCCTAAAATATCATATACCTTAATGGCATAGCTTGGTAAAATATCAAATTTCTGCAAAAATATAATAAGCTGTTCTTTGTCATAAACTGACATATAACTTTCGTGGATTTTAATTGCTCGCTCGTGGGATATTCCCTTGATCTTTGCAAGTCGCTCAGGGGTATCAACTATTACCCTTAGCGCTTCTTCTCCAAAAAGCTCAACGATTTTTTCTGCCATTTTTTTGCCTATACCTTTGACTATGCCTGATGAAAGATAAGTTAAAATTGAGTCTTTTGTTTCTGGCTCTATTCTTTCAAAATACTCTATCTTTAGTTGCTGACCGTAGTTGGGATGATTTACCCATTTACCGCAAACCACTAAAATTTCTCCGCACTTAATATAGGGCACAGTACCAACACAGGTAATCAGCCCCTCGTCTGCGTCTTCTAAATCAAAGATGGCATAGCCGTTGTCTTCGTTTATATATATAATTTCATCTACAGTGCCACGATAGGCGTCTTTTTCATTCATTGTAAAATTCTCCGATGTGTTTCCTTACTTTATCATAAAGATTTTCATCTAAACAATCAAACCACATATAATTACCACGCTTAAACCAGGTAAGCTGTCGTTTTGCATAGTTTCTGCTGTTTTTTTTGATAAGCTCTATACTCTCTTCTTCTGTGATTTCGCCAGTTATCGCCATTACTGCTTCTTTATAACCTATGCCCTGCATAGACTGAGCATCAGGCGCTATGCCTTTATCCAATAACCCTCGCACCTCTTTGAAAAGTCCCTGATCCTTCATAATATCAACACGACGGTTGATACGCTGGTACATAAGTTCTCTGTCGCACGAAAGTGCCACAAGGCAAAAATCGTAAGGAGATTTGTTCCGTTTTGACTCTGCTTCGTGTTCGGTTCTTGTTTTGCCCGTTGTTTCAAAAATTTCAATAGCACGAATCACTCGTTTTGTGTTGTTTTTGTGAATTGCTTCAGCAGAAATAGGATCGATTTTTAAAAGGCGTTCATACATCGCATCAATTCCTAGATTTTCAAGCTCTTGTTGCAGTCTTTCTCTTACTGTTGTATCTCCGCTGTTTTTGCCAAACTCTATATTGTCAACCAACGAAGAAATATACAGCCCCGTACCTCCAACCACAATCGGCACTTTGTTTCGTGCTAAAATATCGTCGATTTTTTCTTTGGCATCTTTGACGAAATCTGCAACAGAATACTCGTCATCAGGTTCCAAAAAATCCATTAGATGATGAGGTATTCCACACATTTCATCTTTATCTGGCTTTGCACTTCCAATATCAAGTTTTTTGTAAATCTGAATGGAATCTGCAGATACTATCTCTCCATCAAGCTCTTTGGCAAGTTTGACCGAAAGAGCTGTTTTTCCCGTAGCCGTAGGACCTGTAATTACAATAACCTTTTTCATCTAAACTATCCTTTTAAACTGCTTTTCTATAAAATCTTTTGTAAACTCTATTGTTATTGGTCTTCCATGAGGACAA
>JAZNUA010000062.1:0-5228 GCA_045592045.1 Congzhengia sp.
AGCAAAAAAGAAAAACCGTTGAAATCCAGTGAAATCAACGATTTTAGGCTTTATGGTGGAAGAGGGTGGATTCGAACCACCGAAGCTACAAGCAACAGATTTACAGTCTGCCCCCTTTGGCCACTCGGGAACTCTTCCTTATTAAATTAAAAAAATGGAGCTGGCGATGGGACTCGAACCCGCGACCTGCTGATTACAAATCAGCTGCTCTACCAACTGAGCTACGCCAGCACAATATAAATTTTAAATTGGTCGGGGTTAAGGGATTCGAACCCCCGGCCCCTTGGTCCCAAACCAAGTGCGCTACCAAACTGCGCCAAACCCCGATACACTTACAGGCTCAATCGGCACTCCATAATAATAGCACTTTTCTTTTTGCTTTGCAACCGAAAAAACCACCTATTTAAGCCTGTTTTTTTAAATTATGCTTTATTTTCTCCACTTTTCTCTCGTTTTATTCTTTTTTCTTTTGTTTTTGAACAATAGGGCAAAAATTCCCCCAACGAGAAAGACCCCCACAATCCCGAATGCAGAATACACTGATAAAACCAACTCTGAAAAAGGTATAAACGATATCAAAAATGCCAAAATGCATAGTATTAACGCGCTTTTTCCGCTCTTTTTGGGCGAAATATTTTCCAATACTCCAATACCTGATGATACTGCTGTGGTTACCATTGCAAGATATAAAACCACACTACATCCCAAAGACATCTTAGGAAAATTATTATATATAAGGGTAAAAAACGGCAAAGAAAACCTCGCTACGCTGTCGTGAAGCGCCAGAACACAGCTCATCATAACCAAAGGCACACTAATCAACACCCCGCCTAATCCACCGCCTAAAGCTGCTTCCGTGGGTGTTTTTGCTATTTTCGCAGATGAAATCAGTACTGCTACTGCTGACACCATATTGTAGCTTATGTAAAGCAAACCGGAAATTATAGGCTTCATAAACTCATGAAAAACCACATCAGATGTTTTAGTCAGCCCAAAGCACATGGCACATAAAACAACTACTCCCAAAAACATAAATGGTGTAGCAAAGAAATTAAATTTTTCAAGCCCCGAAACCTTGTTCTTAATAACGATAAAACATATCCCCAAGGTTAAGAGCGAACCGAATACAGAAGAAATTCCAAACTGCTCTAAAAATACAGCACCACATCCTGTAATCATAATACAAAACGAAAGCATCAAAAATATATTGGCTATAAATGTGAAAAAAACAGCGATATATTTCGGAAATATAAGTTTTAAAAATTTTTCTGTATTTTTTATATTTTGAATTTTAGCATATCGACAAACAAAAGCTCCAAAAAAAATAAACAAAAAACCTGTAACTGCTGAAGCTACAATTCCCCACCCCTTATAGCACGAAAAAAACGAAAAAATTTCTCTGCCGGAGGCGAAACCAGCCCCAAAAACAGCACCGCAATATATTAGTGCAATAGATAAAATATTTACTAACTTTTTTGTCAATTTAGCCTTAACCCCCTTGTAATAATATTATGTAAACTTCTTGTTTTTTCTTGATTAAATCGCCGTTCTAAACACAGTTTTACTTTTAAAAAAATCCCAAAAAATCTGTTGATAACCTGTTGATAATGTTAATAACTTGCCAAAAAACAGGCTTTTCAACAACTTTTTCTGTTGACAACCCTGTTGACAATGTTAATAACTTTTTGGGGTAAAATCGGGTTAGTTTACATAATATCTTTAAAAAACTGTTACTTTTTAACTATTTTTTGTGAATTTTTTTCTTCACTATTGAAATTGTTTTTCTTTTATATTATAATATTAGATGGAGTGCAGAAATATGATTTATATTCTCTTTATTAAACGATTTTTCCACTCATAAAAAGCATTAAATATTTCCATAATAGTTTAATAAGACTTTATGGCAACAAATCAATCAGAAAGGTAGATTTTATTATGGCTCAAATCACAAAAGAAACAATTATTGCAGATGTTTTAAAATTAAACCCCGAAACGGCTCAGTTCTTCTTTGAAATTGGCATGCACTGTTTAGGTTGCCCTTCAGCTTCAGGCGAATCTGTTGCAGAGGCTTGTGCCGTACACGGCGAAGACGCTGATGCGTTAGTTGAAAAAATCAATACTTTTTTAGCAGAAAACTAATGTATAATAGCACTTTATAAATTACTAGGGCTGTACATTTTCAGTCCAGCAAAAAAGATGGCGGTGGCATTTGCCCCGCCATCTTTTTTGTGTTACATCGTCGGTATCAAAAGTCTTCTTCCCTGCTCTATGGTTTCTGTTTCTAAATTATTGACTTTTTTAATTTTTTCTGATTTTGTGCGATATTTTTTTGCCACATCCCACAGGGTGTCGCCCTCCTTGGCAAAATATATAACCATAGCAGGCATAGAATTTGTGCTTTCTTCCTCTTTTATATCACAATCAACCAAAATGTCTACTTCTTTAAATGTTGACGCTTTCATATCAATGTCAATATTTGCTAAAATCTCTGCTTTATCTCCCTGTAATGTAGCAACAACATCTTTAAGGCGTACAGAAGCATCGATATTACACGGCGTTGATATGCTTTTTTTCCAATCAAACTCCTGCTCTGTCACTGCACATCTTATAACACCGCTATCGTCACGATAAATCAGATAAACGACTAAAATTCCTTCTATCTTAGCAGTGCCATCCTCCCACATACTGCTTTTTATTATTGGATTTGCTGTACAGCTGATCAGCTTTTCAAATCTTACATTTTGTGGTGGTTCTATCTGTTGGCGTCTGGATATTCTTGCCCTGTCTGTTACAACATTTTCGCAGATGGTCATTTTATCTCTTTTTATTTCTGTTGTTCCCTGCAAAGAATAACAGTCAGCAATGATTTTTTCTGATATTGCTTTTGTTACCTTGACACAAGCCTCTATTTTGCTTTCTATGCTTATTATTTTGGTGTCGCCGTTGATGTCTCCTTTAATATTAGCATTAACTTCTAAAACATTGAAATCCACATCGACTGAGCATAATTCGTCTGCATTAGGAGCTTCGACTATTTCTGTAAACGGCACCTTGTGTTCAACGCAGCAAACACTCCCCTTTTCATCAGCAGCCGTATAGATGGTATTTAGGTGCAACTCACCCTGTACCATCGCCTTGCCGTTCATAACGCGAACATCGCCAGGTGTCACTCTTGATGTTACCTTTAATATTTCTCCTATATCCTCCATATCCTCCGGCACTGTCAAAAGGTCATCTACCTCTATAGTAGTACAAGTGGCAGACACAGGTACATACATGCTGTATTTTTTTTCAATAAATTCTGCATCTGATATTTCATTTATTGGCTCATACAGTTTTTCATTATAACCTGATGCTTTTACTGATACCATAACTTTTACTGACAACTTTCTCGAATTTACAAGTGTAAAACCAATATGTTCCGTTGTCGCCGTAACTAAAAACTCAGTGCTTTCGTTTCCGTTCATATCCATATTGGTTGAAAAATCAAGCATACGGGAGATTTCTTTTAACTCAGAACACTTATCATCCGGCATATAAAGACCTGTAAATATAACTACTCCTGTCACCATAAGTTTTCCGTTTTTGTATTCTTTAGCTGTGATTTTGGCTTTTGCGTCAGCACAAAGAATTTCTTCCATATCAGGACAATTATCTGCCAGAATAATATCCCCATCCACCAACACACTTGAAGCACCTAAAGATACTTGCTCATTTAGATTTATACCTGCTTTGCTTATTTGCATATTTGCACCTACTTTCTTTTTTCTTGTTAAAATATATGTAGGCAACGATTACATTATTACATAAATTAAAAAACGGCTGAATATTCAGCCGTTTTTATTATCTATTTTTTATTCTTTTGTCTACTTCATTTATAACGGACGAAGCGAATGCCCTTGTAGCATCGTCTTTTGGGAGAAATTTACCGTCATCTGCGTATACAAGCATCATGTCACTTGCCCATTTAATTGCGTCTACTGCATAGTTTGAGAATTCCTTATAATCAGAATACATACTAATCGGCTTATTTTCATATCTGGCATTCATATCCATACCGATATATATGCAGTATCTGTAAAATATTGTAACTATCTGCTCTCTTGTAATAGAAACATCAGGAGCAAACTCTGTAGCTGAAACACCATTTACTATACCGCATTCACTTGCCCATGCTATAGGCTTTGCATAATATGTTTCACTGCCAACATCTGTAAAATTGCAATCACCCGCACCAGGTTCTCCGTACATTCTGTAGATAATAGTGGTCAACATTCCTCTTGTGAGGGACGATTGAGGTTCGAAGGTTCTTTCTGTCACACCATTCATTAAACCTTTTTCAACAACATCTCTGATACTTCCAGCGTACCACATATCTTCCCTTACATCATCAAAACGGTCTGATATTCTTATTGCAGACGCTGAAGTTGATAATGCTCCTACCACGACAACGACCGATAAAACCAACACCAAAAACTTTTTCATCTCATTTTCTCCTTTATAAATCATTTTTTATAATATCATCATAGGTCTCTCGCTTTACTACTACACGATCCTCTCCGTCACGCACCATAACTACAGCAGGATTAGGAATCCTGTTATAGTGACTTGCCATCGAATAATTATATGCACCGGTAGTAAGCACCGCCAGTATATCACCTGCACTTGCCTTTTGCAATTTTATGTGTTCTCCCAGTAAATCCCCTGATTCACAACACTTACCTGCAATGGTTACCGTTTCTGTTTTTTCCTGATTTACTTTGTTTGCTATTTCAAAAGTGTACTCTGCCTGATACATAATATATCGCGGATTATCAGCCATGCCCCCATCAACCGAAACATAAGTACGAACATCAGGAATTACCTTAACATTACCTATTGTATAAAGTGTTATCCCTGCAGAAGCCACTATACTTCTGCCCGGTTCCATCAAAATAAATGGCAGCTTAACATCTAATTCCTTTGCTTTTTTGTGGAAAACAACACTTACTGCTTCCATATATTTGTCATATTCTATGGGTGTGTCATTTCCTGTATATGCTACGCCAAATCCTCCACCCAAGTCAAGCTCGTCAGTTTCTGCACCCAGGGTTTCTTTGATTTCTTTAATAAAATTCATCATAACCTCTGCTGCCTCACAAAAAGGCTCTGCCTCAAATACCTGAGACGCAATATGACAATGCACGCCGCAGTATCTTACATTTTCGGTGTTTATCGCTTTTTTTACT
>JAZNUA010000063.1:0-3876 GCA_045592045.1 Congzhengia sp.
AAGCATTTTTACTCCTGGTAGAATGATTTGTATCTTTTCTATCACTTAATTCTATAATAAGCATATAATAAATAATTTATTTAAAAACGGAGAATGGATATGAGTAACACCAAACCGCAGTTCGATAAGAATTATGAAAAAATGACAAAAGCCCCTATACCAAAGCTTGTAATTTCTTTAGGCATTCCGACTACCATTAGTATGCTGATTAGCAATATTTATAATATGGCGGATACTTTCTTTGTAAGCTCATTGGGAAATAGTGCAAGTGGTGCAGTTGGTGTAGTTTTCGGTCTGATGGCAATTATTCAGGCATTTGGGTTTATGTTTGGCCACGGTTCAGGCAGCATTATTGCCAGAAAATTAGGTCAGCGAGATGTAAAAAGTGCGGGTGTCTTTGCCTCTTTGAGTATTACTTTTTGTTTTATAACAGGTGCTGTTATAGGCTTATTGGGGATTATATTTATCAATCCTCTTATGAGACTTTTGGGAAGTACAGACACTATATTGCCCTTTGCAAGGGAATACGGTGTATATATACTGATTTCTGCTCCTGTTATGATGATGAGCTTTGCGCTTAACAATATTCTCCGTTATGAAGGCAAGGCTTTTCTTGCGATGATAGGATTGACAATAGGCGGTGTGCTGAATATAATAGGCGACCCGATTTTTATTTATGTTTGCGGCATGGGTATAGCAGGGGCAGGGCTTTCTACTGCTATTTCGCAAGTTGTGAGTTTTTTGATTTTGCTGTCTATGTTTTTGACAGGCAAAACACAGAGCAGGCTCTCGCTGGCTTCTGTAAAAGGCAATGTAAAAAATGTATTTCAGATTATAGCTACGGGTTTTCCCAGTCTTATGAGGCAGGGATTAAACAGTATAGCGACTATGGTACTCAATAATCTTGCAGGAATATACGGAAGTGATATTGCTGTTGCGGCCATGTCTATTGTAAACAGAATTTCGTTTTTTGTGTTTGCAGTAGGACTTGGTATTGGTCAGGGATTTCAGCCCGTGGCATCTTTTAACTACGGTGCGAAAATATATTCTCGTGTTAAAAAGTCGTTTTATTTTACTTTTTTAGCAGGAGAAGTGCTTTTGGGTGCGTTTGTTATAGCGGGCATGTTTTTTTCTGACGGATTGATAGGTGTTTTCCGTGATGATGCAGGCGTAATTACTATAGGAACAAGGGCTTTAAAATACCACTTGATAGCACTGTTCTTTCACCCTGTAGTTATTTGTTCCAATATGCTTTTTCAAAGCATCGGCGAAAACAAAAAAGCAACATTCTTGTCTACATTAAGGAGTGGACTGTTGTTTATACCATTGATATTTATTCTCACTTACTTTTTTGGAATTTTGGGAGTGCAAATAGCACAGCCCATCGCAGATGTGTTTGCATTTTTAATAACATTGCCGATGGTTGTGAAATTTTTGAAAAAAATGCCGCAGGATGACAATGTTTAAAACTGCAGCAATTGAAAATTCGGCAACAAGTTTATTCCGCAAATACAAATTATAATTTCAAGACAGATTTGAATTTTTTGCAAAAAAATTGAAATGTAAAAAAAAGTATGGTAAAATATAATAAATATATATGTGGGGGGAATGTGTGTGGATTTTATAAAAAATCAGGTATTACCGTTTTTGGCCACAATAAGAATAACAGATATAGTTGACATACTTGTTGTTGCCGTAGCTATATATACCCTTATGAAAAGCTTTAGAAAAACCCGTGTTGCTCAGCTTATTAAGGGTATAGGCGTAATACTTGTTATAACATATCTGGCAGAGTGGCTGCAGCTTAATATGATTAGTTTTGTGTTGGGCAATGTGATCCAGATAGGATTCATTGCATTGATAGTTATATTCCAACCCGAGCTGAGAAGAGCGTTGGAGCATATGGGTCGAACGAAGTTCAGCCAGTGGTTTGCTGAAGAAAAAACCGACTATACCGACATGGTGGCAGAGGTTGTAAGAGCTGCGGAAAACATGTCAAAAGCCAACACAGGTGCACTTATTGTATTTGAAAGAGAAGGCTCGTTAATTGATTTGCTGACAGGCGGAACAGCCATAAATTCAAATGTTTCAAGTGAATTGTTAGAAAATATATTTGTTCCCAATACGCCCCTTCATGATGGTGCGGTAATCATTAAAAACTCTAAAATTTTTAAAGCTGCGTGTGTTTTGCCTCTTTCATCTAACAGAGATTTGAGTAAGGAATGTGGCACGCGTCACAGAGCAGGTCTTGGAATTTCTGAACAGTCTGATTGCGTAAGTTTAGTTGTTTCTGAAGAGACCGGAAAGATTTCAGTAATGTACGGTGGTGATATGATGAGAAACCTTTCCATTGCTAATCTGAACGAGTTACTGCTGAAATTATTAGAACCACAAGAAGAAATGTCAGACACAGTTAAGAAGAATTTTGATTTTATAAAACAACAAACTGAAAAAATCAAAAAAATAGTAGAGAAAAAGAACCCGAAAAATGATGAAAAATAAACTGAAACAGATAGGAGAAAAATAATGAAAAAAGACCTTTCAACTAAAATTATATCGCTCCTTTTTGCTATTTTTTTGTGGTTTTATATCATTCAGGTGCAAAATCCTGAAATTGAAAAAACTATAAAAAGTGTGCCTGTTCAGTTTACCAAAAGCGAATTGGAAGCTCGAGGCCTGACATTAATTAACGATAAAGAGGTACAGATAAATGTCAAGATAAGAGGACAGAGAAAGTACCTTTCAGGCATAAAAAAGGAAGATGTAACAGTTGTTGCCGATGTAACCAATATCGATTCAAAGGGCACACACAAAATAAACACAAATGTTATTCTGCCTTACGGTAATGTAGAAGTTTTGGAACAAAAGCCTGCATACATAACAGTTACTGTTGATGAAATAGTTGAGGTAGAAAAAGATGTTAAGGTAAAACAGGTGGGAACACCTAAGGACGGATATTGTGTAACTGAGTATAAGCTAAGCCAGGAAAAAATTAAGATACGGGGTCCCAGGACAATCGTAAGCACTGTTGATAGGTTAGAGGTAGCAGTGGATGTTTCAGGAACGAATAACGATATCACTGCAACCGACGAAACAGTAAAGCTTATCGGTACATCGGGAGAATCCTTTAATACGCCGTATGTTTCGCTCAGTCATGAAACTGTTGATATCCATTGTATAGTTTCAAAAAAGAAAACAGTGGCGATTGATTTGAAATTTGCCGATGATGTTCCCGGAAAGGAACTGTATACTTTTGATGACAGTTCCATAAAAACTGTTGAAATTGCAGGTGCAACCGATGCGGTCGAAAAAATAAAGAGTATTTCAACCAAAGAAATCACTTACGATATGTTTACCGAGAACGGAGAAATAGAAGTCCATCTTAAACTGCCGGAGGGCGTAGTTTCTCAAGATGGCGAAAAAATTACTGTAAAAATTGTGAAAAACAATCATTAATTTACAATGTTGTAAAAAATGCACAAAAATCTGCATGTTTTTTTGCTGAGTTTGTTGAATTCACGAATTGAAAAATGACGAAAAATGTTGTATTATGTAACCATACCACAACTATTACAACACAAACTTTTTCATTTTCCCTCCTTTTGAAAAAAAGGAAAAAACAAAAGACCTGCTTGTTTTATAAGCAGGTCTTTTGTTTTTGTGTAGATTTTGCGGACTTATTGCGTGGAAGTGAAATAATATGCGACATATCTTGAATATTTAACAAAATTATGATAAAATGATAAGTGTTCAATAAAGAACATCATTTTACTGTCAGGGTGATTATACTTACTGAGGGACTAAATATGAAAAAGATACTTTCTTATGTTATTGAAAATAAAATATTGGAAAAGCTTGTTTTAAGCAAGAGCGTGG
>JAZNUA010000064.1:0-24402 GCA_045592045.1 Congzhengia sp.
TGTACCGCGCTTACCGATATTATCGGTATAAAGCACAGCAGCAAGAGCAATGAAATCAATCGCTTCATAACAATCATTCCTATAATAAATTATATCTTTTCACTTATACAATAGCATACTTTTATTTGATTTGCAATGAAAAATAATAAAAAAATGTATTTTTTTTAATAAAAAATCCCTATAACTGTTATTTATAGGGATAATTTTATTATTTAGATCTTATTTTTTGTCTAAAACTAAATATTTTGGCAAGCCATTTTCATATTCAGGACTAATTTCTCCTGCAATCAGCGGTCTTAAATATTCTATGAATTTTTCACTTACATAATTTCCTTTTGAGTTGATGAAATCTTTGGGAACTACTCTTGCTATATTGGCAACACTATCAACATCCACCGCATCAAAAGACACTTTATACGGATTATCCGATACTCTCTTGATAGCCATAACAACGCTCGTTTTACCAGCTGTTGCTGCCGCAACCGCTGAGCTACCTAAATTAAATGCTTCATCGATGTCTGTTTTGCTCAAGATATGAGCTGCGCATCTTTGTGTTGTGTTGAGCTCAAATCCGCGTACTTTTACGCCGAATTTTTCTCTTACCATATTCTCTATAATTTTGGCTGTGCCACCTAACTGCTTATGCCCGAAAGCATCCTGCACAGCACTCGCAAAAGCATCGCACACATACTTGCCGTCTGCTGTTTTAATACCTTCGGAAACAGTAATAAGTATATGGTTTTTTGTTTTGAATTTTTCTGTTATATCCTCAAAAAATTTGTCCGCGTCAAATACAAGTTCCGGCAGATAAATCAAATCAGGACCTATTCCGTCTACGGCAGCTAAAGCTGTTGAACCTGCAAGCCATCCTGCATCTCTGCCCATTACTTCAACGATTGATACTGACTTCGTATCATAAACGCTTGCATCTATGGCAACCTCTCTCATTGTGGTCGCTATGTATTTTGCCGCACTTCCAAAGCCAGGGGTGTGGTCCATTTCCGGAAGGTCATTATCTATTGTCTTTGCGACACCTACAAATTTTATGTCCTTATTATGTTCATCAGCATATTTTGAAAGCTTCGCAACAGTGTCCATAGAATCATTTCCGCCTATATAGAAGAAATACCCTATGTCATATTCCTGCAAAATCTGAAAAATCTTCTCATATACGGCCTCGTCGTCCTGAGGCATTTTATATCGGCACGAACCAAGGTATGACGCTGGTGTCTTTTTTAAAAGCGTAAGCTTCTCACTGTCCTGACTTAAGCTGTCAAGATCGATAATGTTTCTGTCCATCATCCCCACGATTCCATTTACCATACCGTAAATTTTACCGATTTTTTCATTGTCAGCGCCTGCTTTTAAAACTCCTGCCAAACTTGAGTTGATAGCTGCAGTAGGTCCGCCTGACTGCCCTACAATTAAATTTTTCATTACAATCCTTCCTTCTTCTCTTTTTTTTGGAATGCTTCTATTAACATTATATTATTCTTTTTACAAAAAAACAAGCTATTTTACCTAAAAAAGAGTTAATTATTGTAAAAAATACATAAATGTAATACTAACTTAATTGTTTTTTCCCTACAAATGTGATAAAATGATAATATCGAGTTTAGGAGGTATCTGTTATGGGAAAAGTAAATGTAGAACTTTGCGAATACAAAAACTACGGAAAATGCTTGAAAATTTCTAATGACATCGTTAAAGTTATAGTTACTGTAGATGTCGGTCCTCGTGTAATCAATTATTCATTTTTAGACGGCTCAAACATTATGTTTGAAGATATTGACAGAAGTTTCGAAAGGTCTGGTAAGGAGTTTGACCGTTTCGGTGGCGGCAAATGGTATATCTACGGCGGTCACAGATTATGGACAAGCCCTGAGGCATTTCCGAAAAGCTACTACCCAGATAATGACCCCGTACCATATACAATATTAGAAAACGGTGCTGTATTTTCTCCTGCCGAACAGAAATGGAATCAATACCAGATGGAAATAGAAATCACCTTGGCAGAAGATTCTTCTGATGTTCACCTTATCCACAGAATAACAAATCGTGCCGCGTGGAGTGTTACTCTAGCACCTTGGTGTCTTACTGTTTTAGCTCCCGGCGGACAGGAAATAGTGCCCCAACCTACAAAAAACACCGGGCTTTTAGGGAACAGACTTTTAGCTTTATGGCCTTATACCAAGCTCACCGACAAGCGCGTAATCTGGGGTGACAGATATATTTCTTTAGCTCAGGATTCTAACAACAGTGACAGCTTCAAATTCGGTCTTAACAGCGAGCACGGTTGTTCATTATATTTTTTGGACAACAACTTATTTATTAAAAAGTTCAAAGTTATAGAAAACGGAATTTACCCTGATGGTGGTATGTCCTTTGAAACTTATACAAACGACTTATTTTTAGAAATGGAAACAATAGGAGAAATAAGTGAAATAGCACCTGAAGAAACCGTAGAGCATGAGGAATTCTGGTCGTTATATCATTGTCCTGCTTTAACCGAATTTGATGAAGACAAACTGGATGAGCTGGTGAAAAAATATGTTTAAAATTTTAGCTGCTACTACTAATCCAGGAAAAACAAAAGAAATAAAAGAGATTCTTTCTGATTTTGAAATAATTTCTTTAAAAGATGCGGGAATCAATGTAGATGTAGAAGAAAACGGAAGCACATTTGCAGAAAATGCCTACATTAAAGCTTATGCAATTTCAAAGCTTACAGAACTTCCCGTATTAGCAGACGATTCAGGGTTGGAGGTTGAGGCTTTAGGCGGCAGACCCGGAGTATATTCTGCAAGATATGCAGGAGAGGGTACTTCGTACAGCAAAAAAATAGCAGCACTGGCAGATGAGTTAAAGAATGTTCCACAAAACGAGCGTCGCGCTCAATTCACTTGTGCCGTGTGTCTTATTTTTCCTGACGGAAGGAAAATCGAAGCAACAGGTTCGAGTTGTCCGGGCATTATTTTGACAAATCCCAGAGGAAAAAACGGTTTTGGTTACGACCCTGTTTTCTATTCACCGGAATATGGCAAAACCTTTGCGGAAATGTCCACATCTGAGAAAAATGCAGTTAGTCACAGAAATGCAGCTCTTGTAAATCTTTTGAATAAAATCAAAAATGAGTTGATGTAAAAAGTTCTTTTCACCAACTTTTAAAAATCAAATTACAAACAGACTTAACCATCTCTTATCACGCTATACCCTGCAATAAGAGATACATACTTTAGGACAAAGAAGGGAGATTATTATAATGAAAAATAAAATTTTATTACTTCTTATTTCGGCATTTATGTTAATTTCTTTTACAGCTTGCGGCAAAGCAGATGAAACCATCAAAAACGATGGAATAAAAGCAGTAGAAGCTCCTGAGATTTCAGCCGACTCATTCTACACAAAAATGAAATCATTAGAAAATGTAAGACCTATCGCTTTAATGATTGACAACGACTCTGAAGCAGCACGACCGCAGATAGGCTTGGAGGATGCATATATAGTATACGAAATAGTAGTCGAGGGAAGAGCTACAAGATTTATGGCGCTATTCAAGGATTTTGAATTGGAAAAAATCGGTCCTGTGCGTTCTTCAAGACATTATTTCTTAGATTATGCGTTAGAGCACGATGCAATTTATTCTCACGCAGGTTGGAGCCCAAAAGCAGCCAAAGATATATCATCTCTCGGCGTAAACAACATCAATGGTGTAGCAGCTGACGGTGCATCATTCTGGAGAGATAATACATACGACAAAACATGGCACAATCTTTATACTTCCACGAAGAAACTCTCTTCCCGTGCTGATGAAAAAAAATACAGAAGAGATACAGATTCTACATTTATCAACTATAAAAGAGTCGATGAAACTCCCGAAAGCGGAAAAGATGTTACTGAAATTACCATTCCTTATGCTAATTTTTACAGCGTAAGCTACAAATATGACGAAGAGGCAAAAAATTTCATTAGATATGTAAACGGCAAAACTCACGATTCTCAAACGGGAAAAGCCATAACTGCCAAGAACATCATTATGTATACAGTACAGAATGTAAATCTTCCTGATACGGAAAATAAAGGCAGACAAGACCTTAAAAATATAGGTTCAGGCACAGGATACTATTTTTCAGATGGTAAAGCAGTAGAAATAAAATGGTCCAAGAAAACAAGGAACAGCAAAACAGAGTATACACTAAAAGACGGAACGCCGTTAGAATTAAACCCCGGTAATACATTCATACAAATCGTTCCCACTTATGCTGAAGCTACTTTTAAATAATATAAAAAATAAAATAACGGGTGCATATGCACCCGTTATTTTATTTCAAGCCTTTCTTTGATATTTTTAATATACTGTGTAGGTGAGACACCCTCGTATTTTTTGAAAATTCTGCTCAAATAGTGTACTGACGAAAAACCTATTTCTGTGGCTATCTTAGTTAAATTCATATCTCCTTCACGGAGAAGCTTCTTTGCTTCTTTAATTCTGAGCTTATTTATATATTCTATAATGGTTTCTTTGTACTCTGATTTAAATTTTTTACAGAGTGTTGTCTTATTAGTATTATAAACAAAGCACAGCTCATCCAGGTTTATATTTTTTTTGTAGTTTTCTATTATAAAAGAATGAATTTCTTCTGTTTTTCCATCAGAAATTGCTTTACCGATGTTTTTTCCCTCAAATTGTCCATCTCGTATCAAATCTATCAAAAACATTTCAAGTTTAATCTTTATCATCTGATCGGCGCCAAATAAAAACTCCTCCCGTTTTTTCATATCAGTGGGATTAGGGTCATCCTCTAAAGAAAAAAACACATTTCGCCCTTCTTTGATTATATCCGCTAATATGCGTTGTTGTTCAGAAGATAACGATATCGGGTTTTTTGAATATATATCAAGAGCTGGCGCTTTGCACTCGAATCCTATTATGATTACATTTGGTGCAATTTTACCTATGCATTCAAGACGATGATTTTCGTTGGCAGTATGTATTACAAGGTGATTTTCAGTCAGGGCTCCATTAAAATTATCCGAATCTATCCATATTGTACCATTATCAACATAAACAAGTTCCCGAAAAGGATGATTTCCGGTTTCGGTGGAGTATTCGTTATTAAATTCAAAATAGTGAATATTTGCAATGCGTGTCACATTCACTACTGGTATGATTTTGTCTGAATAAATCTCCATAATGACTTCCTTTTTTTGAATCTATATACAAAGTTTAACATACTTTAGTTCCATTGTAAAGAAAAAAAGGAATTGCTTTAATAAAGCAACTCCTTTTAATTTATGTTTACAATTTTGTAAGTTTATGGTAAAAACCAGCCATATTCGCCTGGACTTACAAAAGTCTTGCCGAGCGTGTTGATTCTATCTTCTTCCTTACACCAAAGTGTGCCGGCAAAATTAAATCTCATCTTGAACGGACGAATTTCATTCAATCCAAAATCACTTAACTTGATTTTTACCACCGCATGTACTCCATCACCAGGTATAATTGTAGTATGGAACTTATTTTCATACTCTGCTTGGCGTTCGTTAAATAAACAGAAATAGTATTTTCCATCGTGTATGTCGAATTTCGGTTTGCCTGAGGAATCTATTTCTATGTTCATATTCGGCCACAACAGTTTGAATTCAGGAGCTATTTGCACCCAACCTTTAGAATTACACACTTCTAATTCTAAATATTCATTATCATAAGCTGCTCTGAATTTTGAATTGGTAGCTTCATCGACTACCTCCCATTCAGCATTTTCAAGACCGGTTTTTGAAAGCTTATAGCGCTTTATATGTTCGCTCTCTTCTACGCCATCATAATATTCTAACGGAGATAAGCCTTTTTCAATTCTTTCTTCAACCTCTTTGAATTCGGTATCTAAAAGTTCTTTTAGCTGCTCTATTCTTTCCTGAATTTTTTCAGGGAAGAACTTAAAGCCCTCAGCCTCTGAATGATAACCTATTCTTGAATCAGCTTTGCACAACGGAATCATTTTTTCGCTGTACTCTATTTCTTCTGATACGATTTCACGCATTCTGGAAAGAATACTTTTAGCATCTCCTACCTTTGAGCCCAAATCTTCACGAAGTTTATAGAACTCAATAATATTTTTTGCAGATGAAAACAAAATATTTATTGTTTTAGCAATACTTTGCTGTTCTTCTTCGTCAGCAGAATCAGTTTTTATGGATGACAGAGTCTTTGTGCCTTCTGCCCAATGTGCCGCCACTTCTTTTAAAAGGATTAAAACCTCATCAATCGTATGTCCATCAAGCATTGATTCGCCAATTCTGTCGCCATCAATGGGATCTAATGACTGCCAGCTTCTGGGTAAGGAAAAGTTTTTAGGCTTTAATGCCAACTTCCATACTATACTGTCGTGCATAGGACCATAGTAGCTGTACATAATGTTTCTTGGGTAATTTGAAAAACCTGCCTCAAACTTTTTCCATGCATTTACTACATCGTCCGCCTTTGAATTTCCCCAGTAGATGCCTGCCAGACGCTTCAAAAATCCATCTTCGTCATCATACTTGTCTTCAAAAGCAAGTTCGCCCGCCGCTTTACTCATAAAGCAAGGATAGTTACCAAAATACCAGCATTGAAGAATACCTTCAACACCAAGTTCTGCCGCGTTTTTGTATTTTTTATAGATTATACCCGGAACAGGAACATAAGGTACGCTCGCTATCTCATGGGAACAGCAAACCTGCATTTTAGCAAACATATGTTTACCTGTCTTTTTAGCACGCTTAGCAGCAACCTCATACTTAGTGCCAGGACCGATATATGACTGCCAATAATCAAGGCATTGACGCTTCTTTCCTAATTGCTCCTCGTAGCCCATTTCTTCGAAACTTTCCATATTCATAACATCGTCAGGGGCTGTATCAATATATTCTTCAATATCCTCAGGCTCCCACATACGATGTCCGTATGTCCAGCTTATAACCTCACAATCAGGATTTACATCGCGTATACCTGAGCGAAGCGCTTCAACCGCAATCGACAACCTTTTTCCCAATGAAATATCCTTACATCTTGGACAACTGCAGTTATAAAGTTCAGAAGCACAAGAGGTGTTTCTTTCGCCGTTGGTAATACACATATAACCGCGAAGCTTCGGACAAAGAGTAACAAGCTTTTTGCCCATTTCGTAGCAGAATTTTTTGCCGATGTCGGAATTTACACAAAATGTCTTTCCCATTCCTTCCGGTGTCATCGCTTCACCACCGCAAAGCTCGGGGTATTTTTCTGCCAGATTCGGAACGAGAGCAACAGGCTCAATAGCAAACACATAAACGCCAATACCGTATTTCGCACATTTATCTATTACTCTATTAAGCTTTTCAATTCTTGACTCACTGCCCTTGCCGTACTCTTTGATTATATCAGAGTACATCAAATCTGAAAAACGCGTATAAATCCACACACCATTAGCACCATCGTGCATCAGGCGATTTAAATATTCCTCAGGATAATAATCTATATCGTCTGACAATTCGTCGCCATACTTAGGCGGACGATTTATGGGGCTAAAAAAGCATCTTGTTATTCTTGAGCGAAGCTTGGGAATACGCTTTGTCACGCCTTCTTCCAAAAAAGCGCCTTCACTTCTTCTCAGTTCGTCTTCCAGATAGATAAGACCTCGCCTTATGCCCTCTGTGTCGTCAGAAGTAATTGTGATTGAATCCTTTGCAATATCTATAATGTGCGCTTCAAAACAATCTGTCTTACCCTTTTTTAAGTAAATCGGAAACTTATTTCCGCCGATTTCATAAACTTTTAAGAACCTGTTAAAATCATCATATATTGTTTGCAGGAGTTTATCAGGGTCATCTGAAAATTCATTTGCGATATAAAGCCCGTCAACTGAAATTTCATTCTCCTTAATTGCTCTTTTTCCAAAATATTTTGGTTTTTCTACATGAATAGGCTTTTTAAGCTCCTCTATAAATGTAAGAGGCGGTTGCTTAGAAAACCATGGATCAATCTTCACTAATCTGTCCATTTATTTATCTCCTGAATTATCTCAGACTATCTTCTTCTCTAAATACTCAAGTGACTGTCTTACCATTTCGTCGCCCAACTCTTTATTCGCCTCGGCAGCACTCTTTGTAAACCAGTGGTCAATATCTCCCAGACGCTCTAATTTTACTGCATCAGGATAGAGGCTCATTAAAATTGAGCATTCGTACTTTCCTGCATGGTCATAACCTGTAGCATTCTGTACTTCTGTGCTCATTGTAGGAATAACCTTAATCCAGCTGAACGGGTCATCGCCGCCATCTAAGCTTTCATAGTAGTTGGCATAGTTTTCACTGCCCCACCAACCACGACCTTGTGTTCTTTCCAAGTATCTCATAATCGCTCTTTGAGATGCTTTCATATATGAAAGTGTCATAGGCTTGAGATTTTCCTGCTCAAACTGGTGGTGAATAACAACATAGATATTACGAAGACCTGCATCTAACATATTCGTAAAAATCTGGAAAAGATACGCTTCAAACACATCTTCTTCGATATGAACGCCACCTTTTGTTTCGTCAGCAACAGCGTAGCTTGAAGGGCTGTAATATATTGTTGGAGCAATCATAATTTCCTTCTTTTCTGCAAGTTTTTTAATTAAGCCTTCAGCAACTAAAGTATCACAGCCATATGAACAATGGGGACCGTGATATTCAACTGTTCCGCCACAAATTACAAATGGTATTCTGTTTTCTTTAACTTTATTCAATTCTCTTGGAAAACTCATATTATATTCCATTTTATACACCTCTTTTTTAAAATTATGGTTGTGCAGAGATAAATTCCTGCACAACCATACACTCTTTAGATATTAGAAATCTAATTCGATAATACCCTTCTTCAAATAATCTGTCATTGATCTGCAACCGTCTTTTGTTACAGCGATACCCTTTTCCCATCTGCAACCAAAACCGTCACCCATGATAAATGTATCAACCTGGAATGTCATATTTTCCTGTAAGTTGTAGTCACTGCTTGTTTCCATCCAAGGAGCTTCAACTTCAATCATACCTGTTCCATGACAAGGTCCATATACGAAATTATCTTTGAAACCATTTTCAACATACATATTATAGAATTCCTTTGCAATTGAAGAAGCAAGTTTGCCAGCCTTAATCTGTTCAACTGTCCAGTCGTGAGCTTCCTTACAGAATTCAACAACTCTTCTTCTTTCGCCTTCTAACTTACCCATAACAACAGGAAGACCGATAGCAGGTGAATAGCCGTCGATTTTTGCTGATAAGTTAAGCTGAACGATATCGCCCTTGTTGATTGTTCTGTATCCTGAACGGCTAATTGCGTGTCTTGTTGATTTTTCGCTGCATACATACATAGGTAAGCCTTCGTATTCTGCACCTTCTTCATAAATAACCTTCTGTGCGATACCAACCATCTGTAATTCTGTTACACCAGGCTTTAAGTTACGGATAACTTCATCTGTTGCTAAATCTACAATTCTGAAGCCTTCCTGGATACAAGCAAGCTCATTTTCACTCTTAATCTGACGGAGTTCAACCATAATGTCGTTGCACTTTGAAATTTCTGCCTTGGGGAAGCTGTCCTTTAAGCCTTCATAAATAGGCAATGTGCATTCAACATAGCTGCCTAACCCGATTTTAATATTTTCGCCTGTTACACCTATTGCTTTGAATACATCGCGGAATGTGCTGGCCTGAAGCTCGGGGTATGAGGGGTCTGCTGATTCTCTGAATTCACGAAGACAGAAAATCTTATCAATTTTTGCTACATCCTGTGCAAAAATAATACATTCAGGACCTACCATTAAAGCAGCGTCACCGTTTGCTGCAATTGCAACACCGGCTCTTTCAAATAAAGGCCAGAAGCCTGAAAAATATCTGGCATTAGCGTAGTCTGACTCTGTTGAGCATACTACCATAACATCCAAACCTTTTTCGCGAACTAATTTTGCAGCTTTCGCCACTCTTTCCTTGTACTCATAATCTGGGATACAAATTCTACTCATTTTAATTTCCTCCTAAATTTAATTTATTTTTATATAAGTTTACCTCTTATAAATACTTCAACTAATTTTTCTTTCTAGCAATACTTGCATTTCTTGCTTTAAACAATCTATAACTTGCTCTTGATTTTATCTGTATCTTCAGGTGACAGTATACCTGTCGTCATATGATATGTCATAGTTTCGCCTGAGGCAAGATACTTTTCATATCCGCGCTCTTTGCAATAAATATAGCCCTTATGCTCAGCCGTTGCAGGAAGAACCATACCCAAAGCATCCTCATCGCATGTCCTTGAAATCCATCTGATACCAAATGGTAATTCGCAAGGTCTGTGCTTAACATAACAACTATATCCGTCAGGCATAACCTGTAATGTGTGGGCTTCTCCGTTTTCATCAGAATCATACTTACAGGTAAATACAATCTCAGGTGCATAGAATTGTGTTTTACTGTCAATTGTGTCCATAATGGACGCATCCTTCCACAATTTTTCAATATAAGCCGTGGTCTTATCACCATCAGGATAGCCTTCAGGAACTTCACTGTGAGCTATTATATTTTCACGCTTAGCATTATAATAAAGCTTTGAACCATCAATAGGTCTGTAGTTGATATGGCACAAATAAAAATATTCTAAAGGCAAGTCCTTTCTATTTGTAAAATTAACTATAATATCAATGGTTGACTTTCCCTCGTATAATCTGCACTCGGGAGAAAAATCATAATTGATTTCAAATGCACGCTTATGAGAATAAACACCGCTTAATGAAACATACTTTCCTTTTTCATCTTCGCCAATTATTACATAAGCCTCTTTGTACTTTGCAATAGGCAACTCACCATGAGGAAGATGCGTATCCTCTGCTGTAGGATTTCCCATCGCAGTAAGACCGCAATGCATCAAAAAACAACCGTAGCTCTCACCATAGTTCTCATAACATACTTCAGGCTCATCATATATAGACTTCATGACCATATTGTGACCCAAAAACTCCATATCCCAAATCATCTGTCCCATATATGGAAGAAGTGTTACATAGCCCTTGTCATTTTTGAGAGTTATCGCTTCAATACCCGTGGTATAACGAAATGTGGAAACCGCAAATTTTTCACTTTCAAACAAGATATTTTCCTTGTCAGAAAAAATCTCTTTGCACAAATATATTTTTCCGTTCACAACTATTACCTCCCGTATATAATACTACTAATTATAATATATCAAAAAACTACAAAAAAGTATTTAGACAATATTAAGTTGTTTTTATACTATCGTAAATTTTTTTAATATTGACACTATTTTTTCTTTGTGCTATAATCGTTTTATCGAGAATATCGGAGGTGTGGAATTGACTAATCTGACAAAGGCTTCTAAAAATGTGTTAAAACCTTTTAAAATAGATATCTTTGTGAAAAAAATTGTAAATATAGACTATTTCGAATTTTTTAAAAAATACCACACCTTCAGAGACAGTCATCCTTTCAGGGAGTTAATTTTCGTAGATAGCGGAACTATCACAGTAGACGCTGAAATGTACAGTGGCACTCTGACTAACAGACAGCTTTTAATTCACAAAAGCAACGAAATTCACTCGCTGTCATGTTCTGAAGAAAACGCCCCTAATGTAATAATAATAGGCTTTGACTGTGATTGCAAAGAGCTTGATATATTTTCGAAACGAGTTCACACTTTATCTTCCAATCTGATAAAGCTTCTCACGGAAGTAATTAAAGAATCCCGTCTGCTGACTGAACCATCACACGACGCTCTTAATACGAACGGCATAAAGATGAAGAAAAACTTCCCGTTTGGTGCTGACCAAATGCTGATATTAAAACTGGAATCGTTTTTGATTGAGCTTATCAGAAGCACAGAGATGCTTTCTGGAAACAACTATATTTCCGCTACCGACCACAAACTTCAGGAAATAGTAACTTACATAAACAACAATTACAACAGAAAAATTACCATTAACGATTTGTGCTTTATTTTTGGTACAAACAGGACTACACTCTGCAAAAAATTTCGGGACTCGTTTGGGTATACTTTGGTAAATTATATAAATAAACTGCGGATAAAAGAGGCGAAAAAACTTCTGCACGACGGAAATATGAGCATATCACAAATCGCCGCTATAACAGGATTTGACTCCGTACAGTATTTCAGTAAAACATTTAAAAAAATCGAAAATAATTCTCCCATAAAATACATAAACAGTGTAAAATCAAAATTGGACAACAATCAATAAAACAAAGAGGTGAAATTTGTAAATTACAAATTTCACCTCTTTTATTATAACATAAATAATTTAACTCCTAAGTAGCTACATTTATATGTCATACTTCTTGCTATAATGGTCATACTGACTTGCAAAGTCGTTTTCTCCATCGTTTTTAACATGCTTCAAATATTCATGAGGCTCAAAGCTATCAAGGTTCTTTTGAAGCATCGTTGCACCGATGTTAGAACAGTGGTCTGCAATTCTTTCAAAATTGGTAATAATATCGGAATATATAAAACCAAGTTCAATGGTACACTTGTTATTCTGAAGCCTTACTATATGGTTGGTTTTCATCTTATACTTAAGCTTATCTATGACTTGTTCTAACGGCTCAATCTTTATAGCTTCTTCACGGCTTGAGCTTTCAACGGCTTTTATTGCAATACCAACGATTTCTCTAACAGCATTTGATGTAATGCTAATTTCCTTGACTGCTTCTGCCGAAAACTGAACTTTTTTAACATAGATTTCTTTTGATGCTGCAACAAGGTTACAAGCATGGTCTGAAATTCTTTCAGCATCTCCTATAATGTGAAGCAACGCCGTAACTTCGTTTGCTTCATGTTCGGTAAGCTTATGTCCTGCCAATTTTACAAGATAAGAACCCAGCTTATCCTCGTAATTATCGACTAAACCTTCCAACTGTTCGATTTCTTCTGCTGAGGTTTCGTCATAGCTAAACAACTTGTCCAAAGACAGTTTTACTGCATCGCCCGTTTTTTGCATCATTTCCACTACGATTTCTCTTGCTTTTTCCAGAGCAAAACCTGGAACTGACAAAAATCTGTCATCAAGTACTCTGAAATTATCTTCTGCAGGCTTTTCGTCTGATTTAATTGTCCATACTGTCATTTTTTCAATAAGATTACAGAAAGGAATCAAGATAATCGTAGAAATTATATTAAATACTGTATGAACCAGCGCTATCAAAAATACACTTGCCTGACCATTCATAAATTCAAAATCAAACAAGTAATCACACAGATAGAAAACCGTACCAACAATTACAACGCCTATAAATTTAATGTATACACAAGCAAGCGCAACTCTCTTTGAATCCTTGTTTCCGCTGATTGAAGACAATACAGGGGTAATTGTTGTACCTATATTTTGTCCTAAAATTACAGGAAGAGCGGTTGCCATAGGTATAGCACCCGTTAATGACAATGCCTGCAAAATACCTACAGATGCAGAAGAAGACTGGATAACAGCAGTTAAAATAGTACCGCACAGAATACCGAGAACAGGATTTTCAAACATTACCAATATGCTGGCAAAAGCATCGTTATCCTTGAGGCCTTCCATTGCTCCTGACATAGTTTCCATACCAAACATAAGCACGGCAAAACCAATCAGTATCGAGCCTATATTTTTCTTTTTGTCCGTCTTAGCCATCATAGTCATCAGAACGCCTATCATAGCCAGAATAGGAGTAAACGAATCAGGTTTTAGCAGTTTAAGCAAGGTTGAGTCTGCTGAAATACCAGTTGTACTCAAAAGCCACGCTGTTACTGTTGTACCTACATTTGCACCCATAATAACAGCTAAAGACTGAGAAAGTTTCATTATACCTGAATTTACAAAACCCACCAACATAACAGTTGTGGCAGATGAACTTTGTATTATAGCCGTTACTAAAAAGCCCAACAGAAAACCCTTTGTTCTGTTTGAAGCCAACTTTTGCAGGATTGACTCTAATTGCCCACCGGAAAGCTTTTTAAGGCTACTGCCCATATAATCCATTCCGAACAGGAATAACGCTAATCCACCCAATAAAGTAAGAATAGAAAATAAATTCATAAGAATCTCCATTCTGCCGCCCTGCGCCAGCATAAGTATTTTGTAATTTTTCTCTTATCGCAGGGTAAATGTGATAAAAGATGCTCACTGCCATTTATACAATAAGTGCAACAATACCATATATGTAAAAAGTTTTTACACACATTAAGTATACAATATTTTTTTCAGCTTTTCAACTGTTTTCGCACTTTATTTCTTTAATATTTTACATTTTTATTTATAACATAAAAATGGCACTACAAGGACAAAGTATTAACTTAGTTATTTGATGCTTTAAGGACCAAGCTTTTTTGAATATATTATCCTTATGTGATAAAAAATGGATAAATATTAGTATAATTTGGGCAGCTACTGTAAATTATAAATTTTACAAGGAGGATGATAATTATGGATTTTAAAACAAGTCAAACAAAGTTGAATCTGTTAAAAGCTTTTGCAGGAGAAAGTCAGGCAAGGAACAGATATACCTTTGCAGCAGCTGAAGCAAAAAAACAAAATCTTAATGTTATTGAACGATTATTTACATTCACCGCAAACCAGGAAAAAGAACACGCAGAGCTATTTTATAATGCTTTAAAAGAATGTTCAGGCGAAAATATTGAAATCACAGGCAGTTATCCCATTGATATTTCCACCAACATTTCAGAGCTTTTGAAAAGCGCCGTTCACAACGAATTTGAAGAGCATAATCCCGTATACCCCTCTTTTGCCAAAACAGCAGAAGAAGAGGGGTTTGCAAAAATAAGCAACCTTTTTTCTAAGATTGCCGAAATAGAAAAAACTCACGGCGAGAGATTTAAACACTTCCAAGAGCTTATGGAAGGCGATAAGCTGTTCTCAAATGGCACAGAAACAAAGTGGCTTTGTCTTAATTGCGGTCATATTCACTCAGGAGTGGGCGCACCTAATGCTTGTCCCGTATGTGAGCATAACCAGGGGTACTTTATAAGATATAACGAATTTATTGTCAGAGTATAATCTTTATACAAACCACTCCCAAAAAATGGGGCTGTAAAAAGTTATTGTTTTTTACAGCCCCATCATTATATATGTTTCTTTAAATTTAAATCCTTTATACCATTTTTTCTGGATGAAATACTTCATCAAACTTTTCCTCCGTTAAAAAACCCAGTGAAATACAGGCCTCTTTTAAGGATATATTTTCTTCGTGTGCTTTTTTAGCTGTTTTGGCGGCATTGTCATAACCTATGTACGGGCTTAAAGCAGTGACAAGCATAAGTGAATTATGCAAGTTATGATGCATCTTTTCTTTGTTTGCGGTTATTCCTGCTGCACATTTATCGTTAAAAGAAATGATGGCCTCTGCCATAAGTCTTGCAGATTGTAAAAAATTGTACGCACACACAGGCATAAAAACATTCAGTTCGAAATTTCCCTGAGATGCAGCCATACCTACTGCTACATCGTTGCCCATAATCTGAACTGCCACCATTGTCACAGCCTCGCACTGTGTGGGATTGACCTTTCCCGGCATAATAGATGAACCCGGCTCATTTTCTGGAATAAATATTTCCCCTAAACCATCTCGAGGACCCGATGCCAACCAACGGATATCATTGGCTATTTTCATCATATCGCAGGCAAGGGCCTTGATAGCCCCGTGAGCGAACACCATTTCATCCTTTGATGTCAACGCGTGAAATTTGTTTTCCGCTGTCACAAACGGCTTGTTTGTAAGCTTCTTTATCTTTTCTGCGACTACCTCTCCGAATCTTTCAGGAGCATTCAAACCTGTACCGACTGCAGTTCCACCCAAAGCCAGCTCGTATAATGGTTCTATAGAACGGCGGATAAGGTCAATATCTTTTTCAAGGCTCGAACGCCATCCGCTGATTTCCTGACTGAAGGTGATCGGTGTAGCGTCCTGAAGGTGAGTTCTGCCGCTTTTTACAATACCTTCGTTTTCTTTTTCCAATCGTTTAAAGGTTTCTATCAGCATAAAAACCGCAGGAATAAGCTTGTCCTCTAATGCTAAAACAGCCGCAATGTGCATTGCAGTAGGGAATGTATCATTAGATGACTGACTCATATTCACATCGTCGTTGGGATGGAGCAGTTTTTTTCCCAAAAGCTCATTGCTACGATTAGCAATAACCTCGTTGGCGTTCATATTTGTTTGTGTGCCTGAACCAGTCTGCCACACAACCAAAGGAAAATGCTTATTTAGCTCTCCTTGTATAACTTGGTCACAGGCTCTTGAGATTGCGGTTGCTTTTTCGTCTGTCATTTTTTCGGGGCATAAAAAATTATTTGCCTGGGCTGATGCTTTTTTTAATATACCAAAAGCGTGTATGATTTCCCACGGCATTGTTTCTATTCCTGTGCCTATTTTAAAATTTTCGTAACTTCTTTGGGTTTGGGCTGCCCACAAGCAATCAGCTGGCACCTTTATTTCACCCATAGAGTCGTGTTCTGTACGATATTTCATAATACTCATACCCTTCTACTTTCGTCTGTTGTTACTTTAACATATTTTCACAGGATAATCAATAGTCTGACAAAAAATTATTTTAACGGAAAAGTCCACATTATGATATACATAAATATTGCTATTTATAAAAAAGTGTGTTAAAATATTCATATATAATTATAAGGAGATGGAACAATGAAACTTACAGATAATATTTCGAATATTGGTGTTAATGATTATGACATTGAGTTGTTTGAAGGGCAGTTTATGGTGGAAAAAGGTATGGCGTATAATTCATACTTGATTTGCGACGAAAAAATTGCTGTTTTAGATACGGTAGATAAAAATTTTAGAGATGAATGGTTTAAAAACTTGGATTCTGCGTTGAACGGCGCAGAACCAGACTATTTGATTGTGCATCATATGGAGCCTGACCACTCTGCTAATATTGATAACTTTATGACTAAATACCAAAGCGCAAAAATCATATCCACTGCAAAATCATTCACTATGATGAAACAATTTTTCGGTACAGATTACGCAGACCGTCAGATAGTAGTAAATGAGGGTGACACACTCAGCTTAGGCTCACACAATCTTACATTTTTTATGGCACCTATGGTCCATTGGCCTGAAGTAATGGTAAGTTATGAAAGCAAAACAAAGACCCTATTTTCAGCAGATGCCTTCGGAAAATTCGGCACAACTGATGCCGATGAGGATTGGGCTTGCGAAGCAAGACGCTATTATTTTGGCATCGTAGGAAAATATGGTGCACAGGCGCAGGCATTATTAAAAAAAGCAGCTACTTTGGACATTGAAAGAATATGCTCATTGCACGGTCCTGTTTTGGATGAAAATCTTGGATACTATATAAACCTTTATAACATATGGACAACTTACGGAGTAGAAACAGAGGGTGTTGCCATATTCTACACATCTGTTTACGGCAACACGGAAAATGCAGTTTTACTTTTGGTTGATGAATTAAAAAATCTCGGTTGCCCTAAAGTTGCCGTTACAAATCTTGCAAAAGATGATATGGCAGAGGCTGTTGAGGATGCGTTCAGATATGGAAAAATCATTTTGGCAACAACTACCTACAACGGAGGAATTTTTCCATTTATGCATGAATTTATACAACATTTGACAGAGCGCAATTATCAAAACAGAACAATCGGAATTATTGAAAACGGTTCATGGGCTTCTACAGCAGAAAAGACCATAAAGGCTATGTTTGAAAAATCAAAAAATCTCACATTTACCGATTCAACAGTTCATATTAAGTCTGCAGTTTCAGAAGAGAATAAAGAAGAAATCAAAGCCTTGGCAAAAGAAATTCTAAATTAAAAAAACCTCCTGTACATCAAGTGTACAGGAGGTTTTCTTATTAAATAAGTGCCCCGGAATGCCGTGTAGGTACGGTTTATTTTTACCTGCATGAGCAGGTGGGTATCCGCACAATCGTTTTACAAGTCCACTGGCCATAATGGGTGGCATTTGCGCCACGATTGAATTAGGATTCCCTTATAATAAGTGTTGGTAAAATAAAAACCGTTTATCACGCACACACCAGGGATTGTACTCTATAATTATTATACCACCATTTTTTCACATTATCAATATTCTTTTATGTTTCAATAAAAATTATTCTTCCCAGTTGTGCCACACATTCTGCACATCGTCGTTATCCTCTAACATATCGATAAGCTTATTCATAAAGAGTAAGTCTTTTTCGTCAGTTAATGTTACTGTTGTCTGAGGAATCATTTCAACTTCGGCTGATGCGAAAGAGTAGCCTTTTTCTTCCAGCGCTGTAAGAACATCACCAAAAGAATCAGGAGAGGTTAAAATCTCGAAGCAATCATCGTTGGCGGTGAAATCTTCTGCACCTGAATCCAATGCGTCCATCATAACAGTATCTTCATCAAGCTCACCTTCTGAGTTATCAATAATTAATACACCTTTTTTGTCGAACATAAAGCTTACGCAACCATTCTGTCCAAGGTTTCCTCCGAATTTATCAAAATAATGACGAAGGTCGCCTGCTGTTCTGTTTCTGTTATCTGTCAATGTTTCAACTATAACAGCAACACCGCTTGGACCGTAACCCTCATAGGTAATTTCTTCATAGTTGTCTGAACCAAATTCGCCTGAGGCTTTTTTGATACATCTGTCGATATTGTCGTTAGGCATATTGTTTGCCTTTGCTTTAGCTATAACATCACGAAGTTTTGAGTTTGACTCGGGGTCTGCTCCGCCTGCCTTAACTATAACAGTAATCTCTCTACCCAATTTAGTAAAAATCTTACCTTTTTTAGCATCTGATTTTTCTTTTTTGTGCTTAATGTTTGCCCATTTGGAATGTCCTGACATGGTATTTCATCCTTCCATTATTGTATAAAATTTTATAAATTACATAAACTAACGAAAACAAACTCCGAGGTGTAATATGGATTATATAAAAGCTTTTGTAATCGGCGGGTTAATTTGCGTAATCGCCCAGATTTTGATTGACAAATTAAAACTCACACCTGCAAGAATTCTTGTTTTGTATGTTGTGGCTGGTGCGGCACTTTCCGTCCTTGGTATTTACAAGCCTTTGGTTGACTTTGCCGGTTGTGGTGCCACCATACCTATCTCCGGTTTTGGACACACTCTGGCTGAGGGTGCAAAACAGGGAGTTGCAAAATACGGTTTCAGCGGCATACTCACAGGCGGTCTCACAAATACTGCCGGCGGCATCACAGTCGCCATCGTTGCCGGACTGTTATTCTCTCTGATATTCAAACCAAAATCAAAAAAATAATCAATATATATTTTATACTGTTTTGATTAAAATTTCAACCTTTTTTATAAATTAAAGTGGCAAAATTTATTTTTCCACATAAAATATAGTATAAAACAAAGGTGGTTTATAAAAAATGGGAGAGATTTTAATTACTTTTATGAAACAATCATCTGCTCACAAATTAAAAAAGGCAGCAGATTATCACAATATATCAACTAAAATTGTACAATCACCTAAAGAATTAAGTATAGGTGGTTGCTCCTATGCAGTACGGGCAAAACGGACAGATGGGAACCGTTTAATAAACCTCTGTTCTGAATACGATATAGATTACCGGCGAGTTTTTGCTATATATACCGATACAAACGGACATAAAGTTTATAGCCAAACAAAATTATAAGGAGAGCATCTGCTCTCCTTATAGTTTTTAAACTTATAATATATCAAGCTTTTCTAAAAGGGATTTGGTATTCAGTTCAAAATTTATACCATAATGTCTTGAAGCCGAAACCGTCATAGTGATTTCAATGCACTCACTAACAAAATCAGCAGCTATTTGCGCTGATGTAACTAAATCTTTACCTTTCATAAGTGCCGCCATCAGCGTACTTGCAAATACATCGCCCGTTCCACTGTAAACTGCTCTTTGTTTGTGATTTTCTATGTAGGTTATTTGGTTATTTTCACATACTGCTGTAGATATTTTATCAACTTTAGAATTGATGCCCGTTATGATAACCGATGCATCGGTTATTTTTTTTAATTCTCTGATCAATTCTTCAATATAAGTTTTTGTGTGTTCTTCCCTGTATTCAATGCCGGTAAGCAAACAGCTTTCTGTAACATTCGGCACTATTACATCCGCTTTCTTTATCAGTTTCTTCATTTCTGCACAAAACTCCGGTAAAAAGCCATCATACAAAGCTCCGTCATCACCCATAACAGGATCTACAAGCTTTATATCCACATCAAACATATCCATAATTTTTTCTACAGACTCCACTTGTTTTTCTGAGCCCAGATAACCTGAATAAATACCATCAAATTTAAGGTTTAAATTTTCCCAATGCTGAGCTGTCGGAATAATGTTCGCTGTAAGATCACAAAAAGTATAACCTTTAAATCCTGTATGTGCAGACAAAACTGCAGTAGGCACCGTACAGGTTTCAAGACCTGATGCGCCCAGAATAGATATGGCAACAGTCAAAGAACATTTGCCGAAGCCCGATATGTCATTTATAGCTATAATTCTTTTTTGTTTCTGCAAAATTACACCCTCTTATGAATATGCCTTTATCATACTGATTGCCCAGTTAAGCTGACTTTCGTCGTTTAACGGGTATGACATAATTGTTTTTCCGCCACAACTTGCAGTAGCAATATATCCGCTTCCCGAACGCCTTATAATGCAACTTATGGGTTTACCCAAATACCCTCCGTAACCTCTTTCTTCAGCATAAGGTCCTATGGCTACTTTCTCTCCTGTTCTGGGATGTGTGACCATAGTATTATATGAAATAGTAACAGATCCGGTGTATACTATACCCCCAAGAGCTGAATCAGTGGTATCCTCTATCCCCTCAAATACAGGAGACTGTTGCTGAGTTTGTTCAAGATTTTTGGAGTTTTCTGCTTTTTCTATTTCCTCGACAAAATTCTCAAAGCTCTCTTTGTTCTGAGCTGCACTCTTTATGTCTGTTTTAATTGTTTTTGCAACCTGATCTTTTGTAAACTTATATACATTTCCGTTACTATATATAACCTTGACGGTAGTTATATCTTCTGTAAGAGCAAATATTATAGCTGCGTGTGAATACGCTCTTGAGCTATCTGGTTTAACTCCCTCACCAAAGCTTATTGTAAGAGTATTTTCTGAAATTTCTGTCTTTAAGTTTTTTATTTCAAAAGCACTCATTATTTTTTGAAAAATCTGTTTAAGCCCGCTATAATCTGTAATATCCATTTTCATTGCGAACAATGCTTCTGCATTTTCACGATATTTCTTAAGAGGTAAGGCTATAACCCTAATATTATCCCTTTCGTCACTTTTTAAAAAATAGGATATCGTTTCTTCATCCTCTGAAATTTTTTTAGAGAGTTCTTGAAATTTCATAACATCATTATCGTATGTGTAAAGGCTATCTGCTTTATGGTAATATGTGTACATATAACCGGCATTTCCATCACTTTCTAAGTAATGCCAAGAGATAAAAGTCATAACGCCGTTGTTTTCTCTATAATACAAAACATCTACACCTGCAGTAGTATTTGAGTTAAGCTTTTCAGAAAAAACATCGAGGGCTTTTCCATTTAATACAGAAACTGTTCCATCAGAATATTCAATCTTCGCTAAAGCATTTTCTCCTATTGTTTTCAAAGAAGGAGCTTTAATGTTCTTTTTGGGAGGATTTTTTCCTATTTCCGGAGCTTTGAATGTTTTAGCTATTCGTTTTCCCACTTTCTTCGAAAATGCAGTATACTCCACAACTGCAGCAGCATAGGGCTCAGGGTTTTCGATGTTTGTTATGAGATACATTTTGGTTTCACCGTTGCTCGTTTCAAATGTATACTCTGTTAAATTGTCTGTTATTTCATTAAAATTTACATCGCCTTTTATCTCATCACCACAAACCTCGGTGGCATTATTTTTTGTAACAGGTTCGCCTATAAGTATAAATTTACCTGCCTGTTCTCCCTCTTGGTTATAAAAATTTCCTTTGGAATCTCCTGACCATTTTGTCGGAATACTTATTTGATATCCCCGTACTTCCAGAGGTTGATTTAAAGCATAATTTTGCAAGATAAAAAACAAAATCGCTACACCAATTATCGCCAATGCTACAACTGACAACACTATAAATATTTTCTTATTTTTCATAGTTTTTCACCTCAGTCAAGGATTGTGCCCATAGCAATACCGTTTTTTATACTATCTATTCTTACTTGCTTTATTTTTCCGCTTATGTTTTTATTTGATTTTGCCACGACTGTAATATAATTATCTGTTTTCCCTTCAAATAAACCAGCGTTATTTTTATGTTCCTGCTCAAAGAGAACATATGTTGTTTTTCCTGTATGCTCTTCTAAAAAAGCGTTTTTTGTGCTGTTGGTCAAAGCTGTGAGCCTTTTGCTTCTTTCCTCTTTTATCTGTGGGGATACTTGATTATCCATTTTTTCTGCAGCAGTTCCTTTACGAACAGAATACTTAAATATATGAGCCTCTGAAAAAGCGATTTCTTCTGCGAATTTCAGACTTTTTTCAAATTCTTCATCAGTTTCTCCCGGAAAACCTACCATAACATCTGTGGTGATAGCAACATCAGGAAATGCCTTTCTGAGACGATTTACAGAATCCCGGTAGTCTTGAGTTTTGTACTTTCGGTTCATTCTTTTAAGGGTTTCGTCACAACCACTTTGCAATGACAAGTGGAAATGATGACAAATCTTTTCAAGAGATGATATTTTTTCGACAAATTCTTCATCAAACAGCGTTGGCTCTAAAGACCCCATACGAATACGGGAGATTCCATCAATGCTATTTAATCCTTTTAGCAAGTCAACAAGACTTTCGCCTGTATCTTTGCCGTATGAAGCGAGATGTATTCCCACCAAAACTATCTCTGTAAAGCCGTGTTCTGCCAGTCTTTTTGCTTCTGTCAGCGCGTTCTGTAAGCTTCTGGAGCGAATTCTTCCCCTTGCGTAAGGAATGATGCAATAAGAACAAAAATTATTGCATCCGTCCTGAACTTTTAAAAACGCTCTCGTTCTTCCCTCGTAGCTGGTAACTTCCAATTCTTCAAATTCGTGTTTGTCAGAAATATCGCAAACCAGATTAAGCTTTTTCTTATTTTTTAAAAAATCACAAACAGTCTCGTATACATTTGCTTTCTTGTCTGTGCCTATTATGATATCGACCTCTGGAATTTCACTTATATCACAAGGCGCAACCTGTGCATAACACCCCATTACCACTAGGATACTTGAAGGATTTATCTGCTTCGTTCTTCTTATCATCTGGCGGGACTTTCTGTCACTAAGATGTGTAACTGTACAGGTGTTTATGATATAAACATCGGCACACTCATCAAAGTCAACACATATATAATCGCGACTTTCAAACTGTCTTATGACTGCTTCAGATTCGTATATATTAACCTTACATCCTAATGTGCATATAGCAACTTTTTTAGCCATATTTCCTCCATAATTCCACTATTTATATCATTTTAACACATCTGCACAAATATGTAAAGGTGGTTAATGAAGAGTTTATAAAAAAACAACATTTTAAAAAAAGGTCTTGATTTTTATATTATTTTATATTATAATAAATGGGTATTTCGGGATGTAGCGCAGTTTGGTAGCGCGCTTCGTTCGGGACGAAGAGGCCGCAGGTTCAAATCCTGTCATCCCGACCACCTTAAACCTCAGTAACCAAGCGGTTTCTGAGGTTTTTACTTTGTCTAAAAAAGTGTAAAAAACCGAGTTTGACCACATGTTATCCCTCAGTTAGACCTTCAAACACAGTCGTGGCAAGGCTTTGCAGATTTTTTACTCTATTTTTTGTTCTCAAATGCAAAATATCAGCTACTAAACTTCAAAATTAAATATAAGCCTTTCTCTTTGTTTAAGGCGTGTCATATTTTGATAAAAAAAAGCTTTGACGGTCAAAACACATTTACCGTACAAAGCTCCAAATCAGCGTACAAGGCCTAAAATTTTTGTGGAGTAATGCTTCGCTTATTTTTTATCCGCTAAAAATCCCATTTTTAGGCTTCTTATCAATCGGTTTAAAAAAGCAGCATTTATTTTTCTCCAATATCCCATGTATGGACAGACCTCTGATTTAAGATCGAAATCATAAGTGTATTTGCCTGTTTTACATCTTGGGAATATTTGCTTGTTTCAAAACATTTAATCAGTTCCTTTATTGATCTCTTCATTGCTGTAATTACGCCTGAGAGGATATTCCTGTCCTCCCAGGCTTATACTACAATTACTTCCAATCTTCCCACTTATATTCATAACCTTTGTTGTCAAGCCAATAGTTGTGGGTAATAGTTGCTTCCAATACCGTTACATAG
>JAZNUA010000065.1:0-10484 GCA_045592045.1 Congzhengia sp.
ACTTCTGCTTCAACAGAAATACCTTTTTCGTTTGCAATTCTTATAATTTCTTTTGTTTTTTCAATATTTTCTTCGATACCGTAGTGAGAACCGTCAAACATAACAGAAGAAAATCCGGCTTCAATTACTTTGTAAGCACCCTCGTAGCTTCCGTGGTCAAGATGAATAGCAACAGGTACAGTAATGCCCAGCTCATCAATCATACCGGAAACCATACCAACAACAGTTTTATAACCGCACATATATTTGCCGGCACCCTCAGAAACGCCAAGAATAACAGGTGAATTGCATTCCTGTGCAGTTAAAAGTATAGCCTTTGCCCACTCTAAATTGTTTATATTGAACTGACCTACAGCATACTTTCCTTTTTTCGCTGCTTTTAACATTTCACTTGCTGAAACTAACATTTACAAAACCTCCCGAATTTCTTTCAATATTATTATATCTTTTTTGTTAGATATTGTCAAGAAATTCACATTATTTTTTAGATATATATTCTTCTATTTCTGATTTTATAACTGTTACTTTCGGTCCGTAAATTACCTGTATGCCATTGCCATTTTTAATTACACCTGATGCGCCTGAGGATTTTAACAAGCTCTCTTTGACCTTGTTTTCATCTTTAACAGTTACACGAAGTCGTGTGGCGCAGCAATCCAAATCTAGTATATTTTCCCTTCCTCCAAGACCTGACAGTATTTGTTCTGCTCCATTACTTGTTTTTGCATCTATATAGTCTTTTTTAGTGTACAGCTTTGTTTCCACATCTGCTTCTTCTCTGCCCGGAGTTCTGAAATTGAATTTCTTTATTAAAAATTTAAATATTATATAGTAAATTACAAAATAAATTACACCAACTAAAATTATATAAATCCAATTTGTTTTGGCATTTCCCGGCAATACACCAAAAAGTATCAGGTCTATCAGGCCTCCTGAAAATGTCATTCCTACGGAAACGCCCAATATATGCATCAACATAAAGGAAAGTCCTGCAAACACACAATGCACAATGTAAAGCACAGGTGCTACAAATAAAAAAGTAAACTCCAGTGGCTCTGTAATACCTGTCAGAAACGATGTGAGTGCCGCACTGAACAAAAGACCTCCCGCTACCTTTTTTTTGCTATCTTTTGCACATCTATACATAGCAAGTGCCGCTCCCGGAAGTCCGAACATCATAAACGGAAATTTTCCCGACATAAATCTGCACGCTTCAACGCTAAAGCGTGTAGTTTCCGGTGATGCAAGCTGTGCAAAAAAGATATTCTGCGCCCCTGCTACCTTAACTCCGTCTATAATCATTGTACCACCTAAGCCCGTCTGCCAGAAAGGAAGGTAAAAAACATGGTGAAGCCCAAAAGGAATTAAAGCTCTTTCTATTATTCCATAGATCCATGTACCTGCATATCCACTTTTAGTAACAAGTCCGCCTAAAGTATAAATAGCGTTCTGTACCACAGGCCATAAAAAGTACATAACCACGCCGACAAAGATATAAGCCAATGTGGAAATAATAGGGATAAACCTTGTTCCCCCAAAAAATGACAATGCAGTGGGAAGTTCAATTTTATAGAAACGATTGTGAAGCCAAGCCACGCCAAGACCAACAATTATTCCACCGAAAACACCCATTTCCAAAGATGTTATACCGAGTACATTTCCTGTTGCACCCTCTTCTAATATATCGATTTTTCCAGTTACTTTCAAAAGTGTGGAAATTGTCGCATGCATCACCAAAAAAGCAACCGCCGCAGATAAGGTTGCTATTTCTTTTTCTTGTTTTGCCATACCCAGCGCCACACCCATAGCAAAAATCAAAGGCAGATTACTGAATATTATATTTCCCGTAGCTGACATTATGGATAAAATCAGGTTTAAAGGTGTGCCTTCTCCCAGTAGCCAACCTAAATTATATGCTTCTATCGTAGCAGAATTTGAAAAAGACGAGCCTATTCCCAATAATAACCCTGCCACAGGCAAAAGTGCAATAGGAAACATAAATGAACGACCTACTCTTTGTAATACGGAAAAAAATCCGCTTGCTTTATCTGACATTTTTATTCTCCTTTAGCTATTTTTCTTGTACATAAACAATATATCCTTGCCACCATCTACCTTACCCTCTTTAAGCTGCGTTATATCATAGTTTTGTGCTTCGGTCAGTATTACAGGTGTATGAAGACTTATTCCGCTTTCTTTAAGATAATCTAAATCGATATTGGCTATTATTGTACCTACTTTTACTTTTTCTCCCGGTACAACATTGACATTAAAACCCTTGCCTTTTAATTTCACTGTATCTATTCCTATGTGGATTAAAAGCTCATCTCCACCGTCAGTGGTAATGCAAAAAGCATGCTTGGTGTCTGTAATGTCTGATATTTTACCGTTTACAGGACTGTATATTTCTCCGCTTGTCAAAACCACTGCACAGCCGTCTCCTAAGATTTTTTCTGAAAAAGCCTCATCTGGAACTTCAGAAAGCTTTACCGCTATGCCATCTGCCGGAGCATAAACAGTTGTATCTTTTTGTTTATTCTTGAAATTAAGCATGATTTCCTCCTGAATTTATGATGCGTTCTCTCACAGGCAAAACATACGAAGGTGATACCGACAGTTCGTCTGCACCTAACTCCAGAAGTGTTTCTGTCATATTTGTATCAGCTGCCATTTCGCCGCAGATACCTACCCAAATACCCGATGTATGTGCATTGTGGCATGTGGTTTTAATTAGTTGCAATACCGCACTGTGAGACTGATTATATATATTGTCTACCTTGTGATTTTGTCTGTCGCAAGCAAGAGTATACTGAACCAGGTCATTGGTGCCTATACTGAAAAAATCAACCAAAGGTGCAAGCTCGTCAGATATAAGTGCTGCTGCCGGAGTTTCTATCATTATTCCTATTTTGATATTTTCATCATAAGGGATATTATCTTCTTTCAGACAACACTTTATATCTTCAACCATCTTTATTGCAGTAATTACCTCTTCTTTTGAAACTATCATCGGAAACATTATAGAGAGTTTTCCGTACACAGATGCTCTGAGCAAAGCTCTTAGCTGAGCAGTAAAAATTTCTTTATTATCTAAGCACATTCGTATTCCGCGATAACCCATTGCAGGATTTTCTTCTTTGGTTTGCTTTAAGCATTCCGCTGTTTTATCTGCACCAATGTCCAGTGTTCTTATGATTGTTTCTTTGCCTTGCATATATTCCAGCACTTTTTTATATGCTTTAAACTGCGTTTCTTCATCAGGAAGTTCATGTCTGCCTATATACAAAAACTCACTTCTGAACAAGCCTATACCTTCTGCGTCGTTATCCGTTACCTTTTTTAAATCTTCAATACTGCCTATATTGGCATAAAGCTTTATGCGTTTACCATTTTTTGTTATGCTTGGTTTACCTTTTAACTTCAAAAGTGCCTGTTCTCTTTGTTCTATATTTGCCATTTGCTTATTAAAATCACTTTTTGCCTTTTCATCGGGAGATATAAAAACTGTTCCTTCTTCACCATTTACGATGCATTCCTCTCCGTTTATGATGTTATTTATACAATTTCCCACACCGATTATTGAAGGGATTTTCATAGTTCTTGCCAGAATCGCTGCGTGAGAGTTTTTTGTGCCTTGCTCTGTCACAAACGCGGCTATTTTGTTTTTATCGAGCCTAACTGTCTGGCTCGGTGTCAAATCATGAGCAAAAATTACAGTATTTTCTTCTAAAAACATTTCACTATTTAATTTATTTCCCTCGCCTGATAAAGCAGATAAAAGTTCATTCTTTATGTCTTCAATATCTGTTGTTCTTCCCATCATATAGTCGTCCTTTGTATCTAACAATGCGGCAGAAAGAATATCTGCGGCTTCCGTTACTGCATACTCTGCATTGACACTTTGCTCGTAGATTATACTTTCACAACATTCCGTCAAACTGCCGTCCTCCAACATCATTATGTGTATCTGGAAAATTTCTGCCTCTTCTTCTGTTGCTGATTCCAGCGTTTTTTCGTACAGTTTTCCTATTTGCTCTTTAGTTATTTCTACCGCATTTTTTAACCGTTCTATTTCTGCTGGAACATTTTGTATTGTTCTTTTTTGTGCAGGTTTGCTTTCGTCTTTTATAACTTTAATGCGTCCAACAGCTATACCGCCAGATGCACATACTCCTTGTAAAATATCCATAGCCTTCCTCCATGCGGTCTATAATTTTTCTGTTAAGTACTTTTTTATTTTTTCTGCTGTTTCTGCTTCATCTCTGCCGTCTACAGTTATTTTTATTTCATCACCGCACTTTACCGCAAGAGATAACACAGAAAAAATCTTTTTTAAATCTGCGTTTTTCCCTTTACTTGATATGGTTACATCACATTCTGACTCTTTGGCAATTTTTGCAAGATTTCCTGCCGGGCGAGCATGAATTCCGATTTCATCGTTAATTTTATAGGTAAATTCTTTCACTAAATATACCTCCAAATCATTTTTATACAAGTATTATGCTTTTTTCTCTATGTTTTATTCATATTGAATTTTGGCACCATATGCACATTTTTTTAAAAAAATATGTAATTATCAAATTTTTTATTGATTTTGTGAAGATTTTGGAATATAATATTTTGTATTAAATGTATAAGTGGAGATTTTTATGAGATATAATAACATTTTAGAAGCAATTGGTAATACTCCCCTGATAAAATTGAATCATATCATAGAACCTGACAGTGCCGATATTTATGTGAAATTTGAGGGTCTAAATGTAGGCGGCTCTATAAAAACAAGAACTGCTTACAATATGATTTTAGATGCAGAAAGTCGTGGACTTTTGACACCTGACTCAATTATTGTTGAGCCTACAAGCGGAAATCAGGGAATCGGTCTTGCCCTGGTGGGTGCAGTGCGTGGATATAAAACAAAAATCATCATGCCCGACTCAGTCAGTGAAGAAAGGCGAAAATTAGTTAATCATTATGGTGCTGAAGTAGTTTTGGTACACGATGCAGGAAATATCGGTGCATGCATCGAAGAGTGTTTGAATATCGCAATAAAAATGAAAAACGAAAATCCCAATGTTTTTGTTCCTCAGCAATTTGAGAATCCTGCCAATCCTGCCATTCAACGAAGTTGTACTGCTCAGGAAATTTTAGACGATTTAGACTGTCCTGTTGACGGTTTCTGTTCAGGAATAGGCACAGGCGGTACAATTACTGGTATTGGCGAAGCTTTAAAAGAAAAAAATCCCCAGATAACAATCTGGGCAGTTGAACCACAACATGCAGCTATTCTCTCTGGTGGTTCTATCGGCACTCATCTTCAAATGGGTATCGGTGACGGAATAATTCCCGAAATTTTGAACTGTGATATTTATGATGATATCTGTATTGTTACAGATGAAGAAGCTATACATACATCAAAAGAGCTTGCCTCAAAAGAAGGTATTATGTGTGGTATTTCTTCTGGTACAAATGTGGCAGCTGCAATTAAGCTTGCAAAAAAATTAGGAAAAGGCAAAACTGTTGTAACGGTGCTACCCGACACAGCAGAACGCTACTTTTCCACACCACTATTCGAAGAATAAAAAAATTATATACTAATGAAATTGGAGGCACATATTATGGAAATTATCAAGCGTCCTGAAACAATGGAGCGTATCACCACAAAAGCGTTGGCTGATGCTTTCATCGATGAACAGGTAAAAGAAATTCGCACTCAGGTAGGAGATAAAAAAGTTCTTCTGGCACTGTCAGGCGGTGTTGATTCGTCGGTAGTTGCTGCTCTATTGATTAAGGCAGTGGGAAAACAACTCATTTGCGTGCATGTTAATCACGGTCTTATGCGTAAAGGTGAAAGCGAACAGGTTATTGAAGTTTTTAAAAATCAGTTGGATGCAAACTTAATATATGTTGACGCAACAGACAGATTTTTGGATTTATTGGCAGGCGTTGCTGACCCTGAAAAGAAAAGAAGAATTATCGGTGGCGAATTCATCAAAGTTTTTGACGAGGAAGCTGCAAAATTAACAGATATAAAATTCTTGGCACAGGGCACAATCTACCCCGACATCTTAGAAAGTGACGGCGTAAAAGCTCATCATAATGTGGGCGGCCTTCCTGAAGATATGGAGATGGAGCTGGTTGAGCCTGTAAAACTTTTATACAAAGATGAGGTACGAGTTGTAGGATCAGCTTTAGGGTTACCTGATGAAATGGTTTATCGTCAGCCATTTCCCGGCCCCGGTCTTGGCGTGAGATGTTTAGGCTCTATCACTCGCGACAGACTTCATGCACTTCGTGAGGCTGATGCTATTCTTCGTGAAGAATTTGACAGAAATGGTTTAGCATCAAAGGTCTGGCAGTATTTTATTGCTGTACCTGATTTTAAAAGCGTCGGTGTAAAGAACGACAAACGCTATGAGGGTTGGCCGGCAATCATCCGTGCGGTAAATACCGTTGACGCTATGACTGCCACCATAGAAGAAATCCCCTATGAAATTTTACACAAAATTACAGACAGAATTACCCGCGAGGTTGACGGCATTAACCGAGTATTACTCGACTTAACGCCAAAACCGATTGGTACGATTGAGTGGGAATAATCCAAAATCTTTAAAAAGCCTTAAAATAAACTGCACCGATTTGTATACACAAACCGGTGCAGTTTTAAATTAAAATCGTTTTTATTTTTAGTGTCATTTGTGATATGTATTCACATTATGCTTTATGCTGTTCATCATATACAATGAACCCAAGGCAACAATTATATCACCTTTACTTGCCATTGACAACGCTGCTTTTACGGCATCACTGTTTTCTTTTTCTGAAAATACATTTTTTATATACTTTTTAGCAACCGCCGACAAGTTTTCTATATTTTCTTTTCTTGGACTGTCCACCTCTGTAACTATTACTGTATCTGTAATTTCTGACAGCTTTTTTAAGCAAAAATCATAGTCTTTATCTTTCAACATACCGAAAATACAGATTATTTTCTTTTGGTTCAATATTGTTTTAGCAGTTTCCACAAAAGCTCTCATTCCGTCACTGTTGTGAGAGCCATCTGCTATAACAACAGGGTCTGTTGCCAAAATTTCATATCTTGCGGGCCATTTTGCCGTCTGTAATCCATTTTTGATGTTGCGGTATGAAATTACAAGTCCTTGACTGTTTAAAAACTCTGCGGCGTTTATTGCGGTTATTGCATTGTATACCTGATATTTTCCTATAAGATTTGTTATGTATGATTTTTCATTGTAAATAAATTCGTTGCCTGACAGGTCACACTTTATTATTTTTAAGCTTTTATCATCAGAAATCGTAAAGCTTGAATTTTTTTCTTTAGCTGTATTTTTGATTACTTCTAATGCAGACTCGTTCTGATGAATACAGGTCAGCACAGGACAATTTTTCTTGATTATCCCGCATTTGTTCCTTGCGACCTCAGCAATGGTATTGCCCAAATATTCCGTATGGTCAAGGCTTATAGTGGTAATTATCGAAAGCATAGGAGATTTTATAACATTAGTGGCATCGTATATGCCGCCTAAACCAACCTCCAAAATTACATAATCACACCCTACCCTGTCAAAATACAAAAAAGCCGCCGCTGTAATGAGCTCAAACTCTGTGGGGTGTTCATATCCTTCTGCTATCATTGTTTCCACCGCTTTGGCTACGATTGACATTATATCCGTAAGGTCGTCGTCGGAAATAGGATTATTTTCAACTTGTATGCGCTCATTAAATTCGTATATAAATGGCGATGTATAAAGTCCTGTTTTGTAGCCTGCATCTGTAAGTATTCGGCTTATAAATACAGATGTTGAGCCTTTACCGTTTGTTCCTGCTATGTGGATGCACTTTAATCTCTCTTGAGGATTGCCTAAAATATCACATAATCTTTCTATGCGAAAAAGCTCCAATTTTGAGCCAAATTTCTTTGAATTATCTATAAAACTCATTACTTCTTCTCTGGTCATAATATCACGCCTTTTATTTTATATCTTATGAAATATATGTCTTATTCATTTTACTATATTCTAAAGCAAATTTCAAGAAAATCCCACATAAATATAAAAAAGGAGAGCAGAAGCCTTTGCTCTCCTTTTTTGTTTTATCTTCTTTTTACTATATTTGTCTGGCTTTTTACTATGCAATCTGAAGGAAACACACCGCGAAGCGCATTCATAGGATACACTGATGTGTTAACACCTAAAACAGTACCAGGATTTAGTACGCAACTACAACCTACATCAGCACCATCAGCCAAAATACCGCCGATTTTTCTAAGACCCGTTTCATAATCGGTATCGCCGTGAATTACTACATTTTTTCCGTCTGTTTTAAGATTTGAGCATATAGAGCCTGCACCGAGATGTGACTTGTTTCCCAAAACAGAATCACCAACATAGTTATAGTGAGGCACCTGAACACCGTTTAAAAGAACACAGTTCTTAAATTCAGAAGAATTGCCTAAAACACAGTTTTCGCCTGTGATAACATTTCCCCTTATAAAAGCACCAGGTCTGATTTCTGTGCCTGAACCAATGATTGCAGGTCCTTCAATAGTTGTATTGGGGTAGATTTTTACATTTTCACCCACCAATACATCATCTGCGATTTTCTTATAACCTGCAATACCTGAAGAAATAAGCTTCTTTATATATTCTTTGATTTTCGGCAAAATCTCCCAGGGGTACTCACATTCCTCAAAAAGCTCTTGAAGATAATTGGTCCTACAATCAAACAGTTCTTTAGTTTTTACAAGCTTATTCAACTGCGTATCCCCTTTCAATTATTGCGTTTACCATAATTTCTACATATTCCTTGCACTTTTCTTCTGATTCGCTTTCTACCATTACGCGAACAACAGGCTCAGTGCCACTCTTACGCAAAAGTACTCTGCCTTTACCGTTAATTAGTGCCTCTACTTCATCCTTTTTGGCTAACACTGCCTCATCATTTAAGACTACATCTTTATCCTTTACTCTTACATTTTTCATAAATTGTGGATAAAGTTTTACAGGTTCCGCGAGTTTTCCTAAAGACGATTTCATATCACACATTTCTTCTGCAATCATAATAGCAGTCAAAAGTCCGTCACCTGTTGTGGCGTACTTTTTCAAAATTATATGACCTGACTGCTCTCCGCCTAAGCTATAATCATTTTCCTGCATACATTCATAAACAAATCTGTCGCCGACTTTTGTCTGCTCACACTTCATTCCTGCTTCTTCTAACGAAGCGAAAAGTCCGCTGTTTGACATAACAGTAGCGACAACAGTATTTGAATTAAGCATTCCTCTTGACTTTAATCTCTTAGCAAGAATATACATCATTATATCGCCATCAATAACATTGCCGTTTTCGTCTACCGCTATACATCTGTCCGCATCGCCATCAAATGCAAATCCAACATCTAAATGTTGCTCTTTAACCAATTGGCACAGCTTCTCCATATGTGTTGAACCACAACCATTATTTACATTTGTACCATCAGGCTCTGCACCGATAACAACTGTCTCTGCACCCAATGCTCCGAAAACTGCCTTTGCTATCATCCAAGATGCACCATTGGCACAGTCTATACCTATTTTGAGTTTTTTATAAGAGTGTGAAGCAAGCGAAATCAAATATCCAACATAGCGATTTCTGCCTGATACATAGTCTACTATACAGCCGATTTTTTCTCTGCGTGCCAGCGGTAAATCATCTCCGTTAACACCGAGATATTCCATATCACCATCTATATAAGCTTCAATCAAAGCGGTAGTAGAATCGTCTAACTTTTCACCGTATTTGTTTATAACCTTAATACCATTATCATAGAAAGGATTGTGTGATGCAGTAATCATAATACCGCAGTCAAACTCGTCTTGTCTTGTAACATATGACACACTGGGGGTGGTTGTAACATGAAGCATATACGCATCAGCACCTGATGCTGTAATACCTGCAACAAGAGAATACTCAAGCATATAGCTGGAACGCCTTGTATCTTTACCGATTACGATTTTTGGGCGATAGTTGGATTTTTCACATCCTGACAAAGCAGATGAATAATACCAACCCAGGAATCTACCCACCTTATAGGCGTGCATAGATGTAAGCTCGCCATTGGCTTCACCTCGAAAACCGTCTGTACCAAAATACTTATTTCCGTATTCTTTCCCATCTGTGCTTCTTGTTAATGATATGTCATCCTTTAATAACTCGTCAGTTGATATTTTAAATATACTGCAAAGTTGCAAAACATTTTCTATCTGTGGATAGCTCTGGTCCATTTCCCACTTAGAAATAGACTGTCTGGATACCGCTATTTTCTCTGCAAGCTGTTCCTGTGAAATATTGTTAGCTACACGAAGCTTAGCGATTTTTTCGCCGATTGTCATATTATCATAACCTTTCTTTCATTCATTATAACTAATATATTTTTCCATAATACCATAATTTTATGATAACAGTTTGATTTTAATTCTTCTACCAAC
>JAZNUA010000066.1:0-12125 GCA_045592045.1 Congzhengia sp.
CTTCGTGAAACCAATATGCCTGCTGTTTTAATTGAATGTGGCTTTATGGACTCTGCTGCCGATGTTCCCATTATTTTGTCAGAGAAATTTGCAGATAACGCAGCAGAGGGCATTGTTAAGGCTTTGGTTACACTTGGTAATCTCAGGAAAAAATCAAAGGAGAACGATATGAGTAAATTCAAAGACATTGAGGGCAATTTTGCGAAAAAAGACATTGAGGAGCTTTTTGCATTGGGTATCGTAAACGGTAAGACCGAAACAGAGTTTAAGCCTGATGATACTGCTACGAGAGCAGAAATTGCCCGGATTGCAAGAAATATTATAAGATATATAACGGGAGAGTAGATGAGTACAGTGGAAAAAATTATACTATATTTAAAGACGGTTGCCTGTGCAATATCTGGGTTAGTATCCACACTTTTTGGGCCGTTGGATGGATTTTTTTACGGACTTTTGGTGTGCGTTGTTGCAGATTACATAACAGGTATTTGTGCCGCAATCTATAATAAAAGCTTAGACAGCAGAACAGGATTTACGGGAATTTTAAAAAAGCTTGTTATTTTAGTTATAGTAGCTTTATCACACACGGTAGGTCAGCTTGTGGAGATTTCCGCAATTCGTGATATGGTAATAGGCTTCTATATTGCCAACGAAGGACTGTCTGTTTTAGAAAATGCGGCGAAAATGAATATAAGATGCACCAAAAAGCTAAAGAGTTTTTTGGCGCAAATCGGCGAGAAAGAATAACTTTTCGCCAAAGGAATTTACAAGTATTTGTAAATTCCTTTTTTGTGCCAAAATTTAGGTCAAAACACTTGATTATCCTGACTTTTTGTGCCATAATGTAGCTAGATGTGAATGCTACAATTTGTAAAGGAGCAGGTTATGAATAAAAATCTAAAAAGAATAATTATCATAGTCATTATAGCAGCAATAGCGGTTGTAGGTTATGTTTTTTTAAACCCGAAAACAGATGTAAAAAACGATAGCAACGAAATCTGTAAGATAGTTGTGGACTGTTCTGATATTTTACAGGATATGAGCTCGTTAGCAGAGGAAAAACATACCTTGGTTCCGAAAGACGGCATTATAATCAGTGTAGATGAGGCGTCATTTTCCGAGGGAGATACTGTTCTTGATGTGCTGGCCAAAGAAATGAAAAATGCAAAAATTCATATTGATTATAACAATGTGTATGTCAAGGGAATTAACAACATTTACGAAAAAGACTGTGGAGAGCGTTCAGGTTGGCAATATGAGGTGAATGGTGAATCGCCGTCGGTTTCTTGTGCTGAATATCTGGTAAAATCAGGAGATATTATAACTTTTGTTTATAAAAGAATTGGTTGGTAGGTTAAAAAATTATAGTTTATAAGAAAGGAGAAACGCTGTGACAACTAACAAAAAGCTGATAATTGTTTTTTCGGCAGTTTTTATATTGTTCTTAACAGCAGCGTTTATCCTGAACAGTATAAGACCCGCTGAAAGTGCAGTAATTATCTCGGTAGATGGAAAACAAGTAAAAGAAGTAGATTTATCAAAAGATGATACCTTCAGCTTAAAAACAGAATTCGGAACCAACGAAATATCTGTAAAGGGCAATACTATATGCATTAAAGACGCCACTTGTCCCGATAAACTCTGTGTTCGTCACGGTAAACTCCGTAACAAGTATGATGCTATCGTATGCCTGCCCAACAAAGTTGTGATAGAATACAAAGATAAATCCGAATACGATGCAGTGGCAGGGAGGTAGCTATGAAAGTTAAAAAAATAGCTCAGGCCGCAGTATTGTCTGCATTATCTCTTATTATATTTGTGTTGGAAAGCTATATTCCGCCATTGGTTGCAATTCCCGGCGTAAAGCTTGGAATGGCGAACATTATAACCTTATATGCAATGATAACCTTAGGAAGAAAGACTGCATTTGCGGTTCTTATGATAAAAATTCTTTTGGGAAATTTATTAACCGGCTCGGCAGTTTCTCTATTTTACAGTTTTTTGGGCGGAGTACTGTGTTTTGTTGCAGAAGTCACTATATATAAACTGCTGAGTGAGGAATATGTGTGGGCAATATCCGTAACAGGTGCAATTTTTCATAATATAGGTCAGATTATAGCAGCTACGATACTGTTGGGAACGGATAAAATAGTCTGGTATTTAACCATACTCATTCCTGCGGGAATTTTAACAGGAGCGTTTACGGGAATTTGCACATCATATACTTTGAAGGCCACGAAAAAAATCAAATTACAGAGGTAGAATATGAGAAAAATCCTATTTTTGATACTGTGCATAAGTATGCTTTCTGCTTGCAATAATAGCAAAAAAGTTGAAAAAACTGTATTTTCTATGGATACTCATATAACTATGACCGCCTATGGAGAAAATGCAGAAAAAGCACTCACACTGGCAGAAAATGAAATCAGGAGAATTGATAAAAAATACGGTATTTCAGGTATTTCAGACACACTTAGTCATAAAGATGAAGAAACGGAAAAGCTTCTGAGTGATGCTGATTTAATCCGCAAAAATACAGACGGCGCTTTTGATATTCGTGTTGGTGCCATTATGAAGGCTTGGGGATTTCATTCAGATGAATTTACAGAAAAAAACTACAAAGTACCTGACCAAAGCGAAATAGATGAGGCACTTTTAAAGCTGGAGCAAGGAACGGACATTGATTTAGGTGGCATTGCAAAAGGTTATTGTGCTGATAAAGTGACGGAAATTTTAAAAACAAATGGGGTTTCCTCGGCTGTTCTGTCATTAGGTGGGAATGTTGCAGTACTGGGAGAAAATCCCGATGGAAAGCCCTGGAAGGTAGGTATACAAAACCCCTTTGGAGAAGGAGTATATGCCACGATTTCTGTAGTTGATACTTCTGTTGTTACATCTGGAGATTATGTAAGGTTTTTTGAAAAAAACGGCAAAAAATACCATCATATTATAGATGCAAAAACAGGATACCCTGCCGATAATGATTTGACATCTGTAACTGTTATTGGAAAAAGCTCAACTTATGGAGATGCAATGTCTACCGCACTGTTTGTAATGGGTAAGGATAAGGCGATAGAATATTGGAAAAAAGACAAAAGCTTTCAGATGATTTTAATAGATAAATCCGGAAAAATCTACTATACAAAAGGATTGGACATAGAAACATCTCACCTAAATGAAATAATATAAATAATACATAGTCCAAAAAAATAACACCCGCACAGCGGGTGTTATTTTTTATAAATTGTCTGAAAAATAGTCCTCGTCATATGCAATTTTAATAACATCAAATGTTTCTATATCAACTATGCCTGTGGGGTTAAGACCGTTTTCTCTTTGAAATTCTTTTACTCTTTCTGTTGTTTGTACACCAAAAATTCCATCAGGTATACCGGGAAGGTCTTTTTCTTTATTTATTATTCTCAGCATATATTGTATAGAATATATGGGTCTGCCTGTAAGCTCATCTGTTGTTATGACGATTCCCCTTACATCGTCCTCCATACCTTCTTTTAAGTCATAACCGGGATACTGACCGAACTGCGCCTGTGAATTTTGCGAAATATTGTTATGCATCCTCTCGATGCTGTTCCAGGTATTTTCGTCTACAATACCATTCTGTGGCAGATTCATTCTGCTTTGCAAGTCTTTGACGGCGGATTGTGTATTTTGACCGTAGTTGCCTGTGGCATTAACAGGGGAGATCTGTGAAAATACAGGCACAATGTCATTTATGTGATTTTGCAATGTCATAACTGCAGCGCCTCTTGCCCCCATAGAAATAGGAATACCAGGAAATTCTGCAAATGCAGGCGCAGTAGAAAATTCAGAAGACCTGCCCTCTGCAATGTAAATGCCTTTTATTGCATTGTACATACTTTCCCAGGTAAGCGGACCTACAACTCCGTCAACAGGCAAACCGTATGTGCGTTGAAATGCAGCGACGGCACTCGTTGTAGATGGTCCATATACACCGTCCTGTGCCACCTGAGGCACGGTGGGATAATATTCTGACAATAAGTTTAACATCAACTGTACTGTAAGAACACCCTGTCCTGTATCGCCTTCCTGCAGCGCTTCGGGATATTCAAGAGATAAACCGAGAATAACATCGCCTCTTGCATACAATTCGTTAAGTCTGTTGATTCCCGTAAACAAGCTGACTAATTTGTACCAGGTAGCACGACCTACGACGCCATCGGGTGTGAGGTTGAAAATCCTCTGGAAAGCCTTTACAGCATTTTCGGTGGATTCACCAAAAACCGCACCGGTCGGCACTTTAGGTATGGCAGGATAATTGCTGGAAATGGCGTTTAAAAGTATTTGTACACGCAATACTTCTGTTCCTACATCGCCTAATCTTATAGGTGTACCGGGATATGATTCAGATGTGCTTTCTACGGGAACATCAGAAATTATATTCACATCATCGCCGTAATAGTAGCGTATAATCTGAAAAGGGAGAAATCCGTCATTTGCCAGTGATACCGTACCCCATTGTGACAAGCCTGCACAAGTTACCGTTGTGCCGTTGCAAAATTGTGCTGCCAATGGTTCAATAGCTCCTGTACGCCTTAAATATGAATCAAAAATATCATCTACAATATCAGAAATATTTCCAAAAATATTTCTTCCCGGAACAAAAGCCTGATCATATTGTGTGGTATTTGTAATATCAAAATTATATCCTCGGCTTCTGTAAAATTCTGTGTAAATCTTATTGAGAGCAAAAGAAATCTGAGCATATATATTGGCTCTCAGCGCATTTTCAGGCCAAGTGGGATAAATTTCACTTGAAGCCACATTCTTTATGTAGTCAATAAAAGGCACCGTCACATTAGATGCATTTGAAGCGGGTGCGCCTAAATGTACTGTTATAAATTCAGGAATAACCGGAGTTGTGTCAGGCAAAATAAAACCTCCTTTATAAATTCTGTCTTGGAATAATTACAATTTTTGTTGTTTCGCCGTTTGTCAGCTCGGGCAACGGAGTCATATTTACAGGCAGTTGAGTTATTGTGCCGCCAAAAATCTGTACATTTTCTATCGTTTGATCAAAGAAATCCGGCGAAGAAATTGTTACCTTATATTCTGAAAACGGAGCAGCTACAGTGGGCTCCTGAGAAACTGCAGAAGAAGGTGCAGGTAAGGTAAAGGTTTCGCTTCTTCCGCTCCTGTCAGTAACAGATGAGTAAGATGTTGTATCATCAGTATTTTCAGGAATTACAGAAATAACCGCCCCCACTACTGGTACAAGCTGATTTGCAGTAAAGACGCTTATTGACAACTGACCTGTACTGCTGTCAGGGAACTGTATTGTGGGTTCGTTTGCTTCTGCCTGTGTATCGGTGGCAGGGGGTTGCTGTACGGTATTGTTTGCGTTGGCATCAGTATTATTGCCTGAAGAATTCATATTTTCATAGTAACCGTTTGACATAGTATTTTCCTTTCAAAATATATTCTTAATAATGTATATGTAATACTAATGCCAAAAATTACATCAGACTTTTATGGAACAAAAACCGACATTCTTCGTTTAAAGTATTGTGAGCGATAGCTTGCAAAAAAAGAGCGAAAGCTCATTAAATATTTATGCACCACTTAGACAGCTTAGGAAATGACTTAAAATTTTTAAAAATTTTAAGGAGGAAATCTTAAATGTTTAAAGCAAAAAAACTTACATCTTTAGTTCTTTCAGCATTTATGCTGTTGGGCTTCGGAGCGTCTGCTTCCGCGGCAATCCCCACAGACGCACAGGATTCAAAGTACAAAGAAGCAATAGAACTTTTAGGTGCTTTGGAAATTATGGTAGGAGATAAAGAAACAGGAGCATTCAGACCTGATGACACAATTAAGCGTTCAGAGTTTGCTAAGGTAGCCGTAACTTCAATGGGTATGGAAAACTTGGCAGATAGCTTTAACTATCCTACAAAATTCCCCGATGTAGTAGAAAACCATTGGGCAAATGGCTATATCAATGTGGCTGCAAACCAAGGTCTTGTAATCGGTGACGATGAGGGCAACTTCCGCCCTGATGACACTATCACATATGCAGAAGCAGTAACAGTTTTGGTTCGTTTGATAGGCCATACACCTGCCGCTGAGAAAAAAGGCGGTTTCCCCACAGGCTATGTAACAGTTGCAACACAGACAGGTATTACTAAAAATGCCGTAGCAAGCAACGATTCAGCAGTAATTCGTGGTATGGTAGCGCAGTTGAGCGCCAACGCTCTTGTAACAAAGAAAATGGAGCAGACAAGCTTTGGTGCTGACGAAGCGTATCAGATAGTTGATAAAACATTATTGGATGACGAACTTTCAACCAAAATCGTATACGATCAGGTTACAGCAGTTGGTACAAGCTCACTTACAGGCACAAGCACACTTAAGAATAACGAAGTAAGAATTGGCAACGATGTTTACGAAGTTGCAGACAAGGCTCTTCCACAGGTAAGAAGATTGTTGGGCTTTAATGTAGAAGCTTATATACAAGAGGACAGCCACGGCGACAAAACTCTCATCCTTGCAAGAGAACAAAAAGGTAAAAACTCATCTGTAAAAATCAACGCATTAGATATTGAATCAGTATCAGAAGATACACAGGTAACCGTTTCTTATTGGTTAGATAAAGAAAACGATAAAGAACCTGAAAAAGCGTTTATTTCAGCAGATGCAAAATATATCTACAACGGTCAGGCTATAAGCTTTGATGTTTCAGAGCTTACACCCGAAGCGGGCTCACTTACACTTTTAGACAGAAATCGTGACGATGTTTATGATGTAGTGTTTATAGAAAGCTACGAAAACTATGTAGTAGAAGAAGTAATTGAAACAAGCAACAGAGTTACAGATAAATACGGAAAATCTTCATTGATTTTAGATTCAGAGGATGAAAGTGTTAAGTTTATCTTAACAAGAGGCGGTAACGAAATAAAAATCTCTGACCTTTCAGAATGGGATGTATTATCAGTAGCAAAAAGTAAGGATTCATCCATTGTAATCATTGAAGTAACAACAGAAAAAGTAACAGGCAGAGTAACAGAAAAACACGGAGATAAATTTGTAATAGACGGCAAAGAATACAGAGTTGCAGCAAACTACCCCGAAACAATCTCATTAAATGATGAAGGAACATTCTACCTTGACAAAGATGGAAATATTGCAGCGGTAGATGCAACAACAGCACTTTCATCAAACTATGCATACCTTACAGCAGCAGATTTAACAACTGGCTTTGATAAGAGATTGCAGATTAAAGTGTTTGATAAAAACGGAGAAGTCAAAGTTCTGACTTCATACGATAAAATCAAGTTCAACGGTGTATCCAACAAAAAACCACAGGAAGTATTGGACGCATTAAAACCAGAAGGAACATTAACACCTTCACTTGTAACAGTTGAAACAAATCAAGACGGCGAAGTTACAGTAATTAACACAGCAACAGATAAGACATCAGGCGGTATTGACAAAAATGCCTTTACGCTTAATGCAGCAGGCACTTTAAAATACAAAGCATCATCAAAGAAACTGGGCAACTATAACATCAACAAAGACACTATTATCTTCGATATTCCTGAAGGCGAAACAGATGCAAAAAAATATGCAATAGCAAATATGGATATTTTCGAAGACAACACAGACTACGATGTATTAGTTTACGATGTAGCAGAAGACTTAACAGCTAAAGTTGTAATCGTTACAAATTCAACAGGCATAGCTAATTTAGATGCATCAGCCGTAGTCGTTGATAAAATCTCAACATTCCTTAACGACGAGGACGAAAGTGTAGAAAAGTTGTATGCCTTTGTTGACGGCGAAAAGAAAACATTTACTACAACAGAAGCTGATATATTAGTAAATGAATCAGGTGAACAGCTTTCAGCAGGTGATATTATTCAGGTAAAAACAAACTCAGAAGGCGAAATCGAAAGCATAAGAGTGTTGTTTGAAGCTGCTAATAAAACCACAGAAGGTATAAACACAGTAGGCGATGACTTAGTAACCGTTTATGGTAAAGTAACGAAGAAATTCATAAACTCAATCAATGTATCAGTAAATGGCGGAGCAGTAGAGAACTACTCAACAGAGGGAGCGATTGTATACGAATACAATTCAAGTAAAGCAACTAACTCTGTAAAAGTAGCAGAAGCAGGCGACATCACACAGTATGATGAATTAGATGAAAGCCGCGTGTTTATAAGAATTTATAAAGATTCTGTAAAGGAAATTGTTATTGTAAGATAAGTTTCTGACCAAAATAATATAAAGACGACCACCCTCGCACAAGGCACAAAAAAAGCTGTCTAAAAGTAAATCTTTTAGACAGCTTTTTACTATACTTTTTCTTTTTAATACTCTAAAATATATTTTTTCATTACTTCTACGGCATTTGCAGCGGCGAGTTCCAAAAATTCCAGGTAGTTTTCTGCACTCGAGCCGTCGGCACAGTCGGAAATTGCACGAAGCACACAGAAAGGCTTTTTGTTAACATAACAAACATGACCGATTGATGCTCCCTCCATTTCTCCCGCTATTGCACCAAAATTATTTACAATTCGTGTTTTAACCTCTGTACTTGCTAAAAACTGGTCACCTGATGCGATTGTTCCTACAACATAATTTATACCCAGTGACTTTACGCCTGCTTCGATTTTTTCGCAGGTCTTTTTATCAGCGGGTATTTTCACTATGTTTATTCCTGAGAGCAACCCCACAGGGTCTCCTAAGGGAGAGGTGTCCATGTCGTGTTGTACAACGCTGTCGGCAATAGCAATATCGCCGATTGAGAGCTTTTCTGTCAGCGTGCCCGCAACGCCGGAGTTGATGATAACATCAGGATTGTACTTTAAAATCATAGTAGTAGCGCATATGGCAGCAAAAACCTTGCCTACGCCGCAAACCGCCAGGACAACATCCTTGCCGTAGATTTTTCCTGACAAATATTCTACGCCCGAAATGGTTTCGCATTTTTTATCTTCCAGCAAATCAGCAAGGGCACGAATTTCAATGCCCATTGCACCTATAATTCCTATCATTGCTATTCTCCTTTCGGATATTCAAAATTATTATTATCTTTTTTTAAGCTATCCAAAAAACGAACAGCCTCAGCCTTGGCCTTTGATAAATCTAAAGATTTATAGTTTCCGCATTCGATTTCGCTTCCACCAAAAACCTCGCCGTCATAGCTTATTATGCTTTTCAGCACTTCGGTTATTATATTTCGTACAGTGGTATGGTCTGCATCTTTAACCAAAAGGTAGAAACCTGTCTGACACCCCATAGGTCCAAAATACAGAACATCTTCTGCTATAGCAGAATTTCTTACGAATGTGGCAAACATATGCTCAAAGGTGTGCATTGTTTCATTATCCATGTAGTCGCCGCAGTTGGGCTTTCTTGTCCTTATGTCATAGGTTATAATATTGCCGTCCACACGGGAAATATATATGCCCTCGGTAATATATCTGTGGTCAACGGTAAAGCTTGTAATTTTTTTCATAGTTTTTCCTCGATTTCTTTTTCAACTAATTGTGGATGTGAAATTTTGATTTCCATATTCTTCAAATAGGAAAGTACACCGCCGTCTGTTTTAAAATCAAATATCAGCTTGTAAGCAATCAAAGCTTGACGGCGAAGAAGAGGGTTTTTATCTAATTTACCATACTTGCCATCTCCCAAAAGCGGATGATTTACATGAGCAAAATGAGCTCTTATCTGGTGCGTTCTGCCTGTTACAAGCTCCACTTCCAAAAGGTCGTGGTCTTTGTATTTTTTTAATACCTTGTACTTTGTTATAATCTCCTTAAAATCAGGTTTTTTCACATCAGAAATTACGGCAAGTTTTGATTTTGTATCTTTAAAATGAAAAGCTTTTAGGGTACCTTCTTCTTTATTTATATGTCCCTTTATTATACACAGGTAAAATTTTTTGATTTCTTTATATTTAATTTTTTCATTCAGCACCCTTAGCGATTCGGAATTTTTTGCTGCAATTACTAAGCCTGTAGTATTTTTATCGATGCGGTGTGCAAGGGTAGGGGCAAAAGTCAAATCACTATCGGGATTGTACTCTCCTTTATCATAAAGGTATTTCTGTATTCTGTTAATTAAAGTGTCTGGAGTTTTTGTTTCATCTGCATGGACAGATAACCCCTGAGGCTTGTTTACTACAATGATATTTTCATCTTCATAAACTATATTGAGTTCGCAAGATGAAAGCAGTAAAAACTCATGAGCTTCGTCTGTGGTTTCAAAAAACTCGTCGTTTATGTAAAGCTCTAATGTGTCGCCCTCGGACAATATATATTCTTCCGTTCCCCGTTTTCCATTTACCTTGATACGCTTTTTGCGTAAAGATTTGTAGACAAGGCTCTTCGGCATATTGGACAAATATTTAATTAAAAATTTATCGAGCCTCTGACCCGAATCGTTTTTAGTTACGATAAGTGTTTTCATATTTTCTTCCTTATTAAATAATACAACTATCATTATACATCAAAAAAACCGATATTTCAATAAAATATTTACAACGAAATCCCTTGTGAATTTGCACAAAAAATAAAAATAAACAACAAAAAATTTCGTGCAAATTTTTTTGGTACTTTTTAAAGAAAAAACTTGCAAATTACCTTTATATATTGTATAATGTAAGAGCTGTGACATGGCATACGAGGAAGTGGGAGGTTGCCGCAAGTTAAGCGGGTTTTTCCATGGAGAATGTCCGATTCATTGAAACCGGGCGACAGAGTCATTGCAAAAACGGTAATACTATTTGGCAACAACAGGGCAACTATGCCCTTTTTGTGCGTGTGTCCGTTTGTGCAGAAGAAGACTACATCTTACACCCGGAGGCCGAATCGGTTTTCGGTATTATTTATGAGATACCGCAAAACACCCGGCTCGGTTTTTAAAAAAGATGCTGTCGTTCCATCACAGACAAAAAAATAATTAAGGAGGAAACACAAATGGCACAGGCAAACCAGAAAATGAGAATCAGATTAAAGTCTTATGATCATGTTCTTTTAGACCAGTCAGCAGAGAAGATTGTTGAAACAGCTAAGAGAAACGGAGCTAAGGTATCAGGACCTATTCCGCTTCCCACAAAGAAAGAAATCGTAACAATCTTGCGTGCTGTTCATAAGTACAAGGATTCCAGAGAACAGTTCGAAATGAGAACACACAAAAGACTTATCGAAATCTTAATGCCCACAGCGAAGACAGTAGACGCTTTAATGCGCATCGAGCTTCCCGCAGGCGTTGATATCGAAATCAAAAACTAATCAAACTGCTTGTCGGTTTGAAAAAAGGCACCCTGGAGGAAACTCAGGGTCATGTTTGCAAGTAGCAAACCAATAACCAATTTAGGAGGTGCTTTTATGAAAAAAGCAATTTTAGGTAAAAAGCTCGGTATGACACAGCTTTTCACTGAAGAAGGAATTATGATTCCTGTAACAGTTGTAGAAGCAGGTCCATGCAGAGTAATCCAGAAGAAAACAATCGAAAACGACGGTTACATTGCCGTACAGGTTGGTTTCGGAGAGAAGAAAGAAAAGCATACCACAAAGGCTATGCAGGGTCATTTCAAAAAAGCTGGCACAGGCTATATGAAATACTTAAGAGAATTAAAACTTGACAACGCTTCAGAAATGAATGTAGGCGATGAAATCAAAGCTGATGTATTCGCAACAGGCGATTCTGTTGATGTAACAGGTATTTCAAAGGGTAAAGGTTATGCAGGTCCTATCAAGAGATGGGGAGCACACAGAGGCCCTATGACACACGGTTCACATTATCACAGAGGCCCCGGTTCATTAGGTGCATGTTCTACACCTTCAAGAGTTATGAAGGGTAAGAAGTTAGCCGGACACCTTGGTGTTGAAAAAGTAACAATTCAGAATCTTGAAGTAGTATTAGTAGATGCTGAAAAGAACCTCTTGGCAATCAAGGGTGCTATCCCCGGTCCTAAGGGCGGCATGGTAATAGTAAAAGATTCTGTTAAGGCATAACAAATAACGGATACGAAAGGAGGAAGTTAAATGCCTAACGCGATTTTATTAAATATGGAAGGTAAAGAAGTTGGCAAGCTCGCATTAAACGATGCAGTGTTCGGTATCGAACCCAGCAAG
>JAZNUA010000067.1:0-14357 GCA_045592045.1 Congzhengia sp.
GATGCCGTCGGCGATATTTCTACAGAACAAAAATGGTCGCTAATTGGAGAATTTATCAATATTTTTGACAATATTTTCTTAGATAAAAGCAGGGCATATATGAAAGAATACAAAGAGATGTCCTGCATAATAGGTAAAGAAATAGAAGTTTTATCAGAAAAATATAAGGGTTTCGGAAAAGCAATCGATATAGATGACAACGCACGGCTTGTGGTAGATACACAAAAAGAAGTGATTTCACTCGATTCCGGAGATGTCAGCATCCGTTTTACCTAATATCACAGGCAGGTATAAATCATCATATTCTTCAACTTCACAGTCTCCGCCTATCATTTTATCATCATATATTATGAGATTTAAGAAGGCATTAACAGGTGTTTCAGACGGAAAATTGAGTATTCTGTATGTATATCGTGTAGCACCTTTGCCCATATATTCCAAAAGGTCAAAGCCACACATTTTTTGCATTTCATTATACTCGGCAAACTCTTTTGTCGTTTCTTTGGGTATGTATACTGTGGTTGCAGTTTCGCTGCTTTTATCCACTTCCCAACCCAATCTTTTTGCACATCGGACTCTATCGTTGATATTGTCAAGATTTTTAAAAGAGGCACTTTTATTGAATTCGCCTATTACAACCCGTCCACCGAAAACCAACAGCAGTGATATAGCTAACAAGGTTAATATGTGTATATAGTTTTCTTTTAAAAATTCTCGCATAAATGTGTTCTCCTTGTGATTTTTAATTAAAATATATGCACTAAATCCAAATTTTATGTAAAGGAAGTATGACTATGTATGAAAACAGATTAAAAAAACTGATTTCTTTAATACCTGCTAATGCTACACTTATACTTTCTCCTGAAAATATGTACTATTTTTCAGGCTTTACAGGCGGTGAAGGTATGCTTTATATAGACAAAAACAAGCAACTTCTCTTTACCGACTCAAGATACACAGTTCAAGCCCAAGAAGAAGCTCCTGATTTTCAGGTTATAAATACCGCCGATTTGCCTGTGGCAGAATTCTTAAAAAAAGAAGGAGACAAGGCTTACGGATTTGAAGATGATTGTGTTACATTTTCAAAATTTGCAGGCTTTAAAAAAATGGCTCCAAAATCGGTTTTTACACCTGTTTCATCACAAATTGATAAAATACGAATGATAAAAGACGAGTACGAATTGTCGCTCATCCGCTCCGCAGCAGAAATAGCAGACAAGGCATATTCGTATATTTTGGATAAAATAAAGCCCGGAAAAACAGAACGGGAAATAGCTTTGGATTTAGAATATTTTATGCTGAGAAATGGTGCAGACGGACTTTCTTTTGAAACGATTTCAGCATCAGGCGTGCGTTCAGCATTGCCACACGGCAGGGCCACAGACAAAAAAATTGAAGTGGGAGATTTGTTCACCCTTGATTTTGGTTGTAAATATCGCGGCTATTGCAGTGATATGACAAGAACTGTGGTAATAGGACGAGCTACAGAAAAGCAAAAAGAAATATATAACATCGTGCTTTCTGCACAAAAAGCGGCATTAAATACAATACGGGCAGGGGAGCTTGCAAAAGCAGTGGACTATGCAGCAAGAGGATTGATAGAAAATGCAGGGTACGGCAAAAATTTCGGTCATGGACTTGGGCATAGCTTAGGTCTTAAGGTTCATGAGTCTCCTTCGTGTTCGCCTCGTTCTGTGGATATTTTAACAGAAAATATGATGATAACTGTAGAGCCGGGAATTTATATAGAAAATTTTGGTGGCGTAAGAATAGAGGATTTGGTCTGCGTTACAGCAGATGGATACGATAATTTTACATCATCACAAAAAGAGCTTCTAGAGCTATGACGGAGGTAGAAAATGTTATCTAAAATTAACAGTTCAGGTCTTATTGGAATAGATGGTTATTTAGTTACGGTAGAGGTTGATATAGGCAATGGTATGCCAGCTTTTGATGTAGTCGGTTTGCCTGACACAGCAGTCAAAGAATCTCGCGAGCGTGTGCGCTCTGCATTAAAGAACTGCGCATTCACATTTCCTACCAAGAGAATAACCGTAAATTTAGCCCCTGCAAATGTGAAAAAGGCAGGAGCTATATATGATCTTCCCATATGCATCGGATTATTGTTAAGTTCCGGACAGTTAATTGCTGATTTATCGGAATATGCATTTATCGGTGAAATTGCTCTTTCGGGCGAATTGCGTCCCGTAGAAGGCGCATTACCTATGGCTATAAGCGCGTATGAAGCAGGAATTAAAAATATTATCGTTCCGTCAGAAAATGCTCAGGAAGCGGCAGTAGTTCACGGGCTTAATGTGTACGGCGCCAAATCCCTCACGGATATTTTTGCTCATTTCACTACAGAAAACAAGCTTCAAAAAATAGAAATAGATATAGATGAAATTTTCAGCAAACAAGAACAGATGGCATTGGATTTTTCTGATGTAAAAGGACAAGAAAACGCAAAGTTCGCCTTAGAGATTGCGGCTGCAGGCGGTCACAACTGTCTTTTAATCGGTTCTCCCGGCTCAGGTAAGTCTATGCTTTCCAAAAGACTGCCCTCTATACTCCCCGCCCTTACATTTGACGAGGCGCTAGAGGTTACAAAGGTTCACTCAATAGCAGGACTTATTCCAAGTGACACCTCTTTAATTACTACCCGTCCATTTCGCAGCCCGCATCACACAATTTCTTCTGTAGGCTTATCCGGTGGCGGAACTTATCCCAGACCGGGCGAAATCAGCCTTGCACACAATGGCGTTTTATTTTTAGATGAATTTCCTGAATTCAAAAAGGACACTTTGGAGGTTTTGCGTCAGCCCTTAGAAGACGGCGTAGTTACGATAGCAAGGGTAAACGCTACTCTCACCTACCCCAGCAATACGATGCTTATAGCGGCGATGAACCCTTGTAAGTGTGGATATTTCGGCGACGGAACAAATCGTTGCACCTGTTCTGAAAGTACCATAAAGCAATACTTAGGAAAAATAAGCGGTCCTTTGCTAGACAGAATCGATTTACATATAGAAGTCCCCGCAGTAAAATATCATGAGTTGACTGATACAACACCTGCTGAAAGCTCAAAAGAAATCAAAAAGCGTGTGGAAGCTGCAAGAAAAATTCAAAAGGAAAGGTTTAAAAACCATAAGGGCATATATTGTAACGCCCAGATGACAGAAAACATGGTGGCTGTCTACTGTAAATTAGGTGAACAAGAGGAAGCAGTGCTAAAACAAGCTTTTGATAATTTAGGTCTGTCCGCCAGAGCTCATAACAGGATTTTAAAGGTTGCAAGAACTATTGCAGACTTAAAGGGAAGCGAAAATATACAAGTAGAACATATAGCACAGGCAATATTTTTCAGAAGTCTTGACAGAAAGTATTGGTAATATAAAAATATGGTGTAGCTAATGCTACACCATATTTTTATACTGTTTCATCTTTCGGTCGTTTAATTTTATTTGTGTTACTGTGTGATTTGCTTTTATTAGGTCAAGTATTGAAAAAATTGTTTTTTCCATTTTTGAGTTTTCCGTATAATCCGCTTTTTCCATATAGTCAACTCTGCCTTGCTTCATAATATCACGAGCAGAATCATCTTCTTCGCTGTACACAGCGACAGAATGTCCTCCGTTTACCTTGACAAGCTTCATGCAAGGCACATCAGTAAAACCGTCACCTATATAAATCATATTTGGAAAAGGTATTCTGCGCTCATCGTCAGGCGTATATTCATTCAGTTCTCTGTGCTTGGTAACATCCAACACACCCTTGTTTATTCTAAACAAAAACTGAGTTTTAGATGTGTAATTCACTGCCATAGCAGGCCATACAGGTACTCCTGAATCATCATACAAAAACTCTGCCGCATATATTTCCTTGAAATACTTGGCTATGGGCGTTCCTTCTATAATCTCCTTTATTCCTGAAGAGATTATATAGTGCTCGATTTCTACACCTATCCTTTTTCCATATTCATTTATTCTGTCAAACCAGGTGTCAACACCTGAGAACAACTCCACACTTTCGCCAAGCTTATTAAATTCATGACGATTAAGAAGCTTTTTTCCCCGTGCAGCCTTTAACATAACATACATATAAGACAAAATCTGGTCCATATTGTTTTGTTTAGTCAAATGGTTACACTCGCTCCAAAATTCCTCCGCTGTCATACCTATACCAGGAATAAATGCATATTCCTGCATATCCTTAGTAGATAAAGTCTTATCAAAATCATACATTATAGCTACTGTTGGTTTATTCATATTACCCTCCAATCATCAATCCGTGATAACTCTTATTCCCTCACAGATGGCTATTTAATAATTTTCTTTGCTTCAAGATAAAATCGCTTCTCATGTGCTTCACCCATTGAAAATGTTTTTCTGGGAAGTGCACCATCAGCAATGACAGTTTCAAATAAACTGCTTTTTTCAGGTACGGGCAGTAAAATTCCCACTGCACCTTTTTTATAAGACAGCTCCTTGATCACATCTTCTCCGTGAATGTAATCCACCTCGCACTCTACTGCATCAAGGTAATTCTGCACTGTACCAACTTCTAACGGACTTGTTGGATTATTTATGTAAAGGTCCGTTTTTTCTCCGTTATTTACCAAAACTATGTGCTGAGAGGTTTCATTTTCTTCTGTGCAATTTAATGCTTTTTTTAAATTTTCTGTAAAGGCTTCTTCATCCACTCCGAAAACTATTCGATGAATAGGCTCAAATTCAAGCACATCGTCGTGTATGTTTCCTATCTCAACCAGACAAAAGCGAGCGGGATGAGTTTTTCTTTCTTCCTCTGTTAAGTTAGCTTTTAACTTTTCCCAACAGGTTTTTGCGGTAGCAAGAGAATGATTTCCATCACCAACTGCAAATACCAGTCCATCTTTTGCTTTTTTGGAAAATAAGTCCACCGCTTCAATAAAGGCGTCTGCGTCTTTTCCCTCAACTAACCAACCTGAAATATGTCCGCCATTTTCCATCAAATCAAAGTCATATACAAGTTCACCTTTTTTCACTTGCTCTACCAGTGTACAATCCTTATCGTCTGCCAAAAGCATAACATGGGGTAATTCCAGAGGAGCGTTCTCCCTGATTTTAACACGAGGCGGTATTCTCTCTAAGACTGTTCCCTCCGTTGCACGAATAGCACTCTTAGAGCCCTTATTAAAATCGTAAGCATCTAAATCTACTGACGCAACTATTCCTCTTCTTACGCGGTTTCCTGAAAGCGTGCGTTCAACATATATAAAGCACTGCTTATATACCTTAAAAATACCTTTATCAAGGTAATCCTGCATAGTTTCGTTTATTTCTTTGATTTTTTTATCCCCCTGACTTAAAAATGCCTCAGGATAAACAATGTTTAATGTGCTCGGGTGAGTTCCTACAAATTGTGTAACTCTTTCCCAATATTCTGACTGCGAAGTATACTGGTCACAAGCAACCACACTCCACTTGGTTAAATTTTCTACATCAGGCAATAAAATATCTGATTTTCTTATAATTGACATATTTTCCCCTCCAATTTTACGCTGCGCTACTTCTACTTATCCTTTAAAGTTACCACTGTTACACCCATTTCACCTTCACCGAATCTGCCTGCACGATATGATTTTACCGTTGGGTGCTGACGCAAAAACTCCGCAATTCCACTACGCAAAACCCCCGTACCTTTTCCGTGAATTATAGTAACCTCGTGAAGTCCGGTAAGGTAAGCATCATCTATGAATTTGTCTACAACTAAAATCGCTTCGTCTAAGGTCATACCTCGAACATCTGTTTCTAACGAAGCAGTGGTTTTTTTATCAATCTTAAACGCTGTAGAAATTTGCTTTGATTTTTTCTTTTCTTCCTTCGCTTCTGACCTTGTTAAATCAGAAAGATTAGTCTTTATTTTCATAATGCCCGCCTGAACTGTTAAAACACCCTTTTTGTCAGGCATCGTCAGGACTTGTGCATCGGCATTCATAGACACAATATGGACTGTTTCACCTAATTTAACATTTTTAAGGGGCTTTCTTTTTACCTGCTCCTTGTTTGCTCCGGACATTATCTTGTCGCTTTCGGATTTTAATGCATTTTTGGCTTTTTCTGCTTTTTTAACAAGTTCATTATAGCTTTCTGATGCCTTTATCTCGCGAACCTCTTTTAATACTTCCTGAGATTGTTTTTTCGCGCTTTCGATGATTGACAGCGCCTCAGCACGAGCATCCTGCATTATTTTTGCTTTTTTCTTTTCTAATTCATCCATCTCGCGACGGATATTAGTTTTATAAATTTTAGCATCACGAAAAGCAGATTCTGCTGATTTTGAATCTTTTTCTGCTTTTTTTCTGCTTTCTTCAAGGCTTTTTATTACATCTTCCAACTTAATATTGTCATTATGAAGTCGCATTTTGGCATTGTCCAGGATAACATCAGAAATTCCAAGACGCTTTGAAATCGCAAAGGCATTACTCTTGCCCGGAATACCTATCATAAGTCGATATGTGGGAGAAAGAGTCTTTATATCAAATTCACACGAAGCATTTTCTACACCATCAGTGGTCAAAGCATACATTTTCAGCTCGCTGTAATGGGTTGTGGCTAAAACACGGGCTCCAAAGCCTCTGATATATTCAATAATAGAAATAGCAAGTGCCGCACCTTCTGTGGGGTCAGTTCCGGCGCCAAGCTCATCTGCCAAAACCAAAGTATCAGGCGTTACCTTATTTAAAATATCTACCAGATTTACTATGTGAGACGAAAAAGTTGATAAGCTCTGCTCTATGCTTTGCTCATCGCCAATATCTGCAAAAACATTCTCAAATATAGCTATTTTTGAATTGTCACCGGCAGAAATATGCAGACCTGATTGTGCCATTAAGGTAAAAAGACCAACGGTTTTTAAGGATACTGTTTTACCTCCTGTGTTAGGTCCGGTAATAATCAAAGTATCATAGTTTTCTCCCAATGAAATATCTATGGGAACTACTTTGTTTTTGTTTAACAGAGGGTGACGCGCCTGTTTTATATCTATTATTCCATCGGTATTGACCTCCGGCTCTGTGGCTTTTAAATCTATTGAAAGTCTCGCCTTGCAAAAAATAAAATCAAGGGTGAAAACTGCCTTAGTATTTACGAAAATTTCGTGATTAAACTCCACAACAAAGGATGAAAGCTCGATCAGAATCTTCTCCATTTCTTCCTTTTCTTTTGATATAAGCTCAGCGGTTTCGTTAGACATTTCAACAACGCTTGCGGGCTCAATAAAAACAGTGGAACCTGATGCTGAAGCATCGTGTACTATACCTTTTATTTCGCCTTTATGCTCTGCCTTTACGGGAATCACATATCTGTCTCCGCGCATTGTGATTATGGGCTCTTGGAGATATTTCGAAAGGTTGCTTGAAATAATACTGTTTAACACATCACGAATACGGGTTGCCTGCTGCTTTAGTCTTTTTCTTATGGCAAAAAGTGCAGGGCTGGCTGAATCAGCCATTTCTTCTTCATTTATTATTTTTTCGTTGATTTCATTTTCTACATTTTTAAGATTTGTAATGGTATCTGCAATGCCTGCAATCTGTGTTCCCTCACTTAGCTTGTCATCATCAATATATGCCTTTAGTCGTCTTGATGTGTTAAGCATTGATGACAGGCGGCAAAGCTCACCCATTGTCATCGCACCGCCACGCTCGATTTTTGTAACGGACTTTGTTATATCGTGAATTTTAAATCCGGGAGCAGGTCCCCGTCTTGTTAAAATTCCTACTGCTTCCGTGGTTTCGTGTAGCTGTGCACGAACCGCCTCAGAATCCGTAGATGGCTCTAAGGCGGCAATTTTTTCCTTTACACTGTCGTTTTGCGTGTATGACGACAGTCTGTCCAATATTTTATTAAATTCGAGTGTTTTATAGGTTTTTTTATTCATACTCTTCCCTGTTTAGATGAACGGGTCATCTTCATACTCTTCTGATTTTTCTTCCGGTTTTTCTTCTTCTATCTGAGGAAGATTTAAGCTGTCCTCTTCCTGATATTCGTCTTTTCCGGAAAATGTTCCTAATTTATGCATAAAACTCTCTGATTTGCCTGACTCTATGGCGGATTCAAGCGACTCCAAATCCTCTTTCTTTACCGTTGACATAAAAGTAAGTCTGCAGCATTTTGCGTCCTCTAAGAGTTCCCGTGCTTTGTCTATATCGCCAAGCTTCATATAGACAAACGCTGAATCATAGTATGCTTCTGCAAAATATGGTTTTTTTGCTATCATCTCATCAGCATACTTTTTAGCATTCTGGTACTCTCCAAGCTTTATATGCAGCTGGGTCATATTGTCTAGAATAACAGGGTCATCACTGTTATAATCATATGCTTCTGTGTTATAGTTTACAGCTTTTCTTTTATTATCTTTTAAAAGATACATATATCCCAAGGAACCATATGTTGTTGTGTTTGTATAATGTACTGTAATATCCTCTAACTCTTCGATGGCTTCATCAATTCTGTTTGTTTTTGAAAGCAGAACTGCGTATTCTGAACGAATCTTTAAGCGAAGGTCAGGTTTTAGGTGTGCTTTCAAAAGTTTTTTGTAGATTTCTTCTGCTTTTTCCGCTTTTCCCTCTCTCATAAGGTAGTAAGCATATATTTCCATCTGACCGATGTTCATTCGATGCTTTTCAGCATAAGAAAACCACTTCAAAGCTTTTTCCGGGTTTTTTCTGTATATTCTTCTTGCCTGTGATATACAAAAATTTGTAAACCACATAAAATGCACATAAGCAAATAACGCCACCAATGCCACAATACCAACTATGGTGCTAAGTAAAAACGCCCTGTATACACAATAAGCTGCTGCTATAAATATAAGAATTGTCATGATATTTTCCTTTCTAATTTACAGGACGAAAGAGCTCAGAAGCTCCGTCCTTGGTTACATGCTCTACTACCTTTAAAACTTCAAATTTTGACACTTTTTCCCCAAATCGAAGTTCTATTATATCCCCTACTTTTACATCGTATGATGCCTTTACAACATTACCGTTAACCGATATTCTGCCTGCATCACAAGCATCATTTGCAAGGGTACGGCGTTTTATTATTCTTGAAACCTTTAAGTATTTATCTATTCTCATATTTACCTCTTATTTTGCTATAAAGCCGACCTTTTTATATACTTTTCTCAATGTTTTGTTTGATAAGTAATTTGCTGTTTCTGCACCTTTTTTGTAAACGGATTCTACATAAGCTTTATCTTTTGAAAGTCTGTCAAACTCTGTCTGCAAAGGTTTTAAGGCTGAAGCTACCGCCTCACCTACCGCAAGTTTAAAGTCTCCATAGCCTTTTCCTTCAAAATCTCGTTCCGATTCTTCTATAGTCTTGTCTGTTACGGCAGAGTAAATAGACAAAAGGTTAGTTACACCAGGTTTATCTTCTGATGCTTTTATTTCATTGCCCGAATCTGTTACCGCACGCTTGAATTTTCTCATAATTGTGTCAGTATCATCTAAAAGTCTTATAAAACCATTGGGATTAGGGTCTGATTTTGACATTTTGTTTTCCGGTGTCTGCAAGCTCATAATACGCTTACCCACTTTAGGCATATATCCTTCAGGAATAGTAAATGTGTCTCCGTAAAAATGGTTAAATCTCTGGGCTATATCACGGGCAAGCTCAATGTGTTGCAGTTGGTCATGTCCTACAGGCACCAAATCTGCCTGATACGCCAATATATCTGCCGCCATTAAAACAGGATATGTAAAAAGACCTGCATTTATATTGTCGGCGTGCGTTCTTGATTTTTCCTTAAACTGAGTCATACGGGAAAGCTCACCCATTTGGGTGTTACAGCTTAAAATCCACGAAAGCTCTGCGTGTGTACTTGCGTGTGACTGAATGAATACGCAAGATTTTTCAGGATCGATACCTGCTGCCAAATACTGCATCAAAACCTCTAATGTTCTGCGACGCAATTCTGAAGGCGTCTGGCGCACTGTGATTGCGTGCAGGTCCACAATACAATACAAGCATTCATAATCATTCTGAAGACTTACCCAGTTCTTAATTGCTCCTATATAATTACCGAGAGTCAAATCTCCAGATGGCTGAACTCCCGAAAATATTCTTTTTTTTGCTTCTTCCATCATGCTGTTCCCTTCTATCTTATATTATAAAATCTCTTACCGTTTTCTAATGTAATTTTTGCAATTTCATCTACTGACATATTGCGCAAATTTGCAATTTCTTGTGCAACATATTTTACATATCCCGAGTTGTTGCGCCTACCTCTGAATGGTTCAGGGGTAAGGTATGGACTATCAGTTTCTATCAACAACCTGTCAAGAGGCAGATAACACGCCACCTCTTTGGTTTTTTTTGCATTTTTAAAAGTTACATTCCCTGATAAAGACACATACATTCCCATCTTTATAACTTCTTTTGCCATTTCAACACTGCCTGAAAAACAGTGCATAACGCCGTTGGTGTAGCCTACTTCTCTTATAATTTCTAATGTGTCTTTATGGGCTTCTCTATCGTGTATAATGTATGGCATATCGAGTTTTTTAGAAAGCTCGAGTTGTTTTTTGAACCAATATTTCTGAATTTCGCGTTCAGGCTCATTCCAATAGTAATCAAGCCCGATTTCGCCTATGGCTACTACTTTTTCGTTATGTGCCATCTCTTCTAATTTATCAATATCTGAGTCCTTAAGTTTGCCCGTATCTGATGGGTGAACACCTACCGATGCGTACAAAAAATCGTATTTTTGGGCTAATTTAACACTCTCCTCAGAGCTTTTCATATCTGCTCCTATATTTACAGCCAAAGAAATGCCTTCATCCTTTAAAGACTCAATCAATTGGTTGCGGTCTGCATCAAATTTTCTATCATCCAAATGTGTATGTGTATCAAAAAACATCAGTTCTCCTCCGATATGTAACCTTCGTCTTCAATCAGGTTTTCTGCATTGTATGCCGCTACCGCAAGCTTGTCACATCGCTCGTTTTCTGGGTGTCCTGCGTGACCTTTTACCCAATGAAGCTCCACATTGTGTTCATCCAAAAGCACTAAGAGTTGTTCCCACAAATCAACATTTATGGCTCTGTCCTTTTTGTTTCTCATCCAGTTGTTTGCTTCCCATTTGTACACCCAACCTTGCGAAATAGCATCGATTACATATTTCGAGTCGCTATATAAGTTAACATTACAGGTTTCTTTTAAAGCAGATAAGCCTTCAATCACTGCCAGAATCTCCATACGGTTATTGGTTGTAAGCACATATCCGCAAGAGCCGCATTTTTCGTGACCGTTGTACTTTAATATATATCCGTAGCCTCCGGGTCCGGGATTTCCGCTACAAGCACCGTCTGTATATAAATCTACTGTTTTTAGCCCTTTTTCAAACATCTTTTTCTCCTAATTTTTCAATTATGGTGTCTATAAGATTTTTGAGTTTTTGTTCTATATCACCTGAAATTATGCAGGCTGCTGCTGATTTATGACCACCGCCTGAAAACTTCTGTGCAACTTCAGACACATCGATTGCATCTTTTGTTCTAAGGCTTACCCGTTTTGAGTTTTCATCACGGTCCTTTATTAAAACAGATGCCAAAACTCCCTCTAAGTTCAAGGGAATATTGGGAAGCTCATCAACATCGTCATATGTGAGACCAAACTCAGCCAGAAATTCTTCCGGGCAATCCAAAACCGCCACTTTGCCGTCGCAAAAAAGCTCTACACGCTCTGTAGCCGCTCCCAAAAACATCATTTTTTCGCGTTTTACTGTGTCATAAATGATAGTTGTAATCTTTCGGTGGTCTATACCGCTCTCTAACACCTTTGCCGTAATTCTGAAAGTTTCGGGACTGATATTAGAAAACTTAAAGTGACCTGTATCTGTTGACATACCTGTGTAAATTGCCTCGTATGACTTCATAGGGACATTCTTTGTAATCATATTTACAAGCTTATACACGATCTGTGCCGTGGCAGCAGCGTCAGGCTCGTTATAATAAAGTTTACCAAATGCATCGCCTGTTTTGTGGTGGTCTACGCACACGAGGTCGGAAATTTTTTTACAAGTCTGGGCAGTGTTGCCCAGTCTTGAGTATTCTCCACAATCTAAAACTATGGCGCAATCAGCATCCGTTTCAGTATTTTCATCTGCAATCTCATAATCCGTACCTAAAAAGTTATACTTTTCGGGCATTGGCCTTTCTAAATAGATTGTTGCCTTTTTTCCTATTGATTCAAGTGCATATTTTACTGCAAATGATGAACCAAGCGCGTCGCCGTCGGGATTCAAATGTGTAAAAATTGCAACATGCTCTGCTTTTTTCAATCTTTTCGCGATTTTTTTAAGCATTATTTGCCTCCCTTTAAAAGCTCATTTATTCTTGCACCATGCTCTATTGAGTCATCTGCTTTGTAGATAATTTCGGGAGTATAACGCAAATTCAGTCTGTTACCTAATTCACGGCGGACAAAACCTGCTGATTTTTTAAGTGCTGAAAGCGCGTTTTTCTTCACTTCTTCATCTCCAAAAACACTTATATAGACTGTCGCATATCGTAAATCAGCCGTCACCGAAACCGATACAACGCTTGTCATCATTGGGATTCTTGGGTCTTTTAATTCCCTTATAATATCGGAAATTTCACGGCGAACTTCCTCATTTATTCTGTTGATTCTGTTTGCTCCCATAATCTTCTCCTATTTTTTATCTTTCAACCTCTACCATCTTAAAGCCTTCAACTACATCGCCTTCTTTGATGTCGTTGAATTTTTCAATCGAAAGGCCGCATTCGTAACCTGAATTAACCTCTTTTACATCGTCTTTAAATCTCTTTAATGACGCCAATTCTCCCTCGTGAACAACTATACCATCTCGAACAATACGAACCTGTGTGTTACGGGTAATCGTACCGTCTGTAACATAACAACCCGCAATAGTACCAACTCCTGAAACCTTAAAGGTCTGACGGATTTCGGCGTGACCTGTGACTTCTTCTTTGTATGTGGGGTCAAGCATACCCTTCATCGCTGCTTCTAATTCTTCTATCGCTGTATAAATTACACGATAAAGCCTTATATCTACACCTTTATCCTCAGCAGAACTCAATGCACCTGCATCAGGACGAACATTAAATCCTACGATAATTGCGTTTGACGCATAGGCAAGCATAACATCAGACTCACGAACAGCACCAACACCTGCGTGAATTACATTTACTCTTACTTCGTCATTAGAAAGCTTTTCTAATGATTGCTTAACTGCTTCAACTGAACCCTGAACATCGGCTTTAATTACGATATTCAGGTCTTTAATCTGACCTTCCTGTACCTTGTTAAAGAAATCATCAAGTGTAACAACATTGCTTTGTGTCAAGCGTTCTTCTTTAATTTTTTGCTTTCTTGCTTCTATTACCTGCTTAGCCATTCTTTCGTCTTCAACAGCGTAGAAAACCTCGCCGCCTTCAGGAACGGAGTCTAAGCCTAAAATTTCAACAGGAACTGATGGTCCAGCTTTTTTAACTGCTTTACCCTTGTCGTCAAACATTGCTCTGATATGACCGAAAGAAGTACCTGCAACTACTGTGTCGCCTGCTTTTAAAGTACCATTCTGTACTAAAATTGAAGCAACAGGACCACGACCCTTATCAAGCTTAGATTCGATAACTGTACCTTTTGCTCGTCTGTTGGGATTTGCTTTTAATTCTTTCATATCGGCAACCAGAATTACCATTTCCAACAGGTCCTCAATGTTCAATCTCTGCTTTGCTGAAATTTCAACACAGATTGTATCACCGCCCCAATCCTCAGGAACTAAGCCGTGTTCTGTTAATTCCTGTTTGATTCTGTCGGGATTAGCGCCTTCTTTATCAATTTTATTTATCGCGACAATTATTCCGAGATTTGCTGCTTTTGCATGGTTGATTGCTTCGATTGTCTGCGGCATAATACCATCATCTGCTGCTACAACCAAAATCGCAATATCCGTAACCTGTGCACCACGAGCACGCATAGCTGTAAACGCTTCGTGACCTGGGGTATCCAAGAATGTAATTTTTCTGTCATTTATTCTTACACGATAAGCACCTATATGCTGTGTAATACCACCTGCTTCTGTATCTATAACATTTGTGCTTCTGATAGCGTCGAGCAAAGATGTTTTACCGTGGTCAACATGGCCCATTACAACTACGACAGGAGAACGGGGCTCTAACTGGTCTTCTGTATCCTCAAAGTCATTAAATAAAATATCTTCGCGTGTTAATATGATTTCTTTTTCTGCTATTGCACCGAAATCTTCTACAATTAACGATGCCGTTTCATAGTCAACACTCTGACTGATTGATGCCATTACACCTA
>JAZNUA010000068.1:0-7666 GCA_045592045.1 Congzhengia sp.
ATCAATTTTTCTTCATTTTCAAGCCCCAGATGCCTGTGTTCAGCACCAGTTGCAATAATGACGCTATGAGCCAGCAACATTCCATCAGGTGTATTTATTGTTTTTATCTTATCTTTCAAATTCACCTCAAGAACTTCTGTCTGTACAGTTTTTGTTCCAAATCTTTCTGCCCCTTGCTGCATTCTAACGCCTAATTCAAATCCATCCACGCCCTCAGGGAAGCCAGGATAATTGTCTATTTGCGTGGTTTGAGTCATCTGTCCACCAGCTGAAAATTTTTCAAGCACAAGGGTATCAAAACCGGCTCTTGATGTATAAATTGCTGCTGTATATCCTGCGGGGCCACCGCCAATTATAATTACATCATATATTTTTTCCATTCTGATTCTCCTTATGGGCAAAGTGTCTTTTTGCTTGGTTACAGCATCTGAAGAATTTGATTTTTAGGCTTTAGTCCGATTGATTGGTTTACCACTTTGCCGTCTTTTATAACTAAAAGTGTCGGAACACTCATTATGTCAAATTGTGCGGCAAGTTCCTGCTCTTCGTCTATATTCACCTTGCATACCTTAATTTCAGGATGCTCTGTTGAAATCTCATCTATAACAGGTGAAATCGATTTACAAGGTCCGCACCAGCTTGCCCAGAAATCTAATAGTACTGGTATGTCACTTTCTAAAACTTCTTTTTGAAAATTATCTTTGTTAATTACTAATACTGACATAATTTTATTCTCCTTATTGTTAAATTGACATATTACAAAAAATGTTTGATTAAAACTACAAATAAAAGTATTCCCTAATTTTTATGCAAATACACAAGCAGTTGATATGTTGCTTTTAGATAAATTAACCAATCAAAAATTCTATTGCTTCAAAATATCCTTTTAGTCCGTGTCCCATAATTGTCTTTTTGCACGCCTCTTTAACATAGCTTATCCGCCTGAATGCCTCTCTTTTGGAAACATCGGAAATATGAACCTCTACTGTAGGAATTTTTACAGCACTAAGAGCATCTAAAAGCGCAACGCTTGTATGAGTGTAAGCACCTGGATTTATAACTATCCCGTCAGCCTTTTCAAAATAAGCCTCCTGAATTTTATCTACCAAATCACCCTCGTGATTTGACTGATAACAAACGAGAGAATATCCTTTTTCTTCTGAGTGTTTTTTGAGCGATGAAATAAGACTGTCATAGCTCTCTGTCCCATATTTATCAGGCTCTCTTATGCCCAGCATATTAAGATTTGGTCCGTTTATAACATATATCTTCATTTTTCAAAATCTCCTATTACTGCATTTGAAACTTCACTGATATCACCTGATGCATCAATTTTAACATCGGCTGCTCTTTCATAAATACTATATCTTTCATTGTATTTCTTCGACAGCGCTTCTTTCGTACTTGTAAGCGGTCTGTCTTTGGTTGGTAAAAGTAAAGACAGTGGCCTATCCAAAAAATATATCTTGCCGTTTTGAGATAAGGCATTTGTATTTTCCTCATTCAATACAACACCGCCGCCTGTGGCTATAACAACTCCCGTTTCTTGTGATACCTCTTTTACCACATCAATTTCTAACTGTCTGAATTGTTCTTCACCCACAGTCATTATAATTTCTGATATTTTCTTACCCGCTTTTTGCTCGATAAGCTTATCAGTATCATAAAACTTTCTGCCAAGTCTTTTTGCAATTTCTTGTCCAACTGTGCTTTTTCCCGATGACGGCATACCTATCAGCACGATATTTTCTTTCTGTCTTTTTAGATTTTTAAAAATTTCATCAAGCTTTCCCTGTTCATATTTTTTATCCAAAAATATTTCTGATGCTAAAACACCTTGTGCCACGAGCATATAAAGCCCGCCGCAAGCCTTAATGCCACACTTTTTCCCATCACATATGAGCTGTGTTTTAAGAGGGTTATATACTGCATCAATCACTCCGGAAAGCTTCGGAAATTCAGCTATATCAATCGGCTTTGTGAAATTATTGGGAAACATTCCAAGAGGTGTTGTGTTTATGATAATGTCCAACTCCTTGTGATTTTTATACAATTCCTCATAGGTTATGTTGCCTTTTTCTTTCGTTCTTGAAACGGTCAGAACTTCCTTTGCCAGAAGTGATTTTGCAACAGCACTGGCAGTTTTTGAAGTTCCACCTGTACCCAAGATAGCAACTTTTTTATTTTTCATCTCGATATTTGCGTGAGCAATAAGCATACTCATTCCGTAAAAATCAGTATTATAACCATAAAGTCTGCCCTCTTTATTTACAATAGTATTTACTGCTCCGATATTTTTTGCAGCATCATCTATGTAATAAAGATAAGGAATGACCGCCTTTTTATAAGGAATTGTCACATTTATAGCCTTAAAATTGTGAATGCTCATAAAGCTATCGAACTCGTCTTTTGGGATTTCTTTAAGCTCGTATTCATAATCTGAAAGGCTGTTATGTATTTCCTTTGAGAAGCTATGCTTTAAATGTTCACCTATACATCCGTAATTCATACTAAAACCCCTTTACGACTGCAAATAGCTTCCAAGGAAAATCACATTATTATTTCCTGATGAAAGCTCATCCATAATACGAACTGTTTCCTCTGCATATATTGATGCCTCTAAATCAAAATAGAAAGAAAATTCAAAATCTCTGCCTGCAATGGGTCTTGACTCAAGTTTCGTAAGGTTAAGCCCCGCTATTGCAAATTTCGAAATGATATTGTTTAGTGAGCCAGGGGTATGCGGAAGATTCATTATAATACTTATTCTGTCAGCGCCTGGATATATAAGAAGCTCTTTTGTAATACAAATAAACCTTGTGAAATTGCTGTCTGAATTTGCGATTTTATCATCAATAATACAAAGACCATAGTTTTCCGCACAATCAGGGGAAGAAATTGCAGCAATATCGCATCTGCCCGAGTCTGCCACAAGCTTTGCCGCAATCGCGGTATTTTCACAAACAGTCACTTTGATATGGGGGTAATTTTTTAAAAATTCAGAGCATTGTCCGATTGCCTGTTCGTGAGAAACAATCTCACTGATATCTGAAAGTGTTGCACCTTTGTTTGCCATAAGTGCATGGTTAATTTTTAGCTTAACACTTTTAATGATATGGAAATTATAGTTTTTCATAAGGTCATAAACAGCAATTACTGTTCCGTGTATTGAATTTTCAATGGGCAAAATTCCATAATCACAAGTTCCTTCATCAACAGCCCGAAATACATCTTCAAAGGTTTTGACATACTTAATATCAGGGTTTTTAAAAAGTTTGTCACAAGCGATTTGCGAATACGCTCCTTCAATACCTTGACAGGCAACAGTTCCCGATTGCGGAAAAATTGGGGGTGTGTTGCTTAAAGCCTTTTTTATTTTTTTTGAAAATTCTCCGTCTGTTTTTGCATTTCTTTTGTTTTGGTAGCTTTTGCTTAGGTCCATCAATGTGGTGAAAAGTATTCGCGAATAATCTGCCATCTCTTCTCCTGATTTTTCACTTACTTTTTTCAGTATTTCTCTTTCTCTGCCTTTTTGAAGTGTTGAGAGGTTATTTTCTTTTTTGTAATCTGCAACCTTTGATGCAATTTCCATTCTTTTTAAGAAAAGCTTAAGAATTTCAGTATCACATGCATCTATTTCATCTCTTAATTTTTCCAGTTCCATTTTTTCTCACCTCTACAGTAAAAAATCTGATATAGCAATTGCCGATATCGCTTCAATACAAGGCACGGCACGAACTGCAATACAGGGGTCATGTCTGCCTTTGGTGGACATGGTTGTATTTTCGTATTTGGAAAAACTTATGCTCTGTTGCTCCATAAGTATAGACGGTGTCGGTTTGAAAGCAACATTGAATGTAATGGGCATACCTGTTGTTATACCTCCAAGTATTCCTCCGTGATTGTTGGTTTTAGTTTTAACAGTGCCATTATCCATATAAAACTCATCATTATTCTCAGAGCCTTTCATTTTAGAACTTTTAAAACCTGCACCAAACTCAATTCCTTTAACACCGCCAATACCAAAAGCAGCAGATGCAATCGCGTTTTCAATTCCGTCAAACATAGGGTTGCCTACGCCTGCATCAATGCCATATATCCCGCATTCAACACATCCGCCTATGGAATTTCCCTCTTCCTTGACACTTACAATTAATTCCTGCATTTTTTCTCCTGCATCATCTGAAAATGCAGGAAAAGAACCACTTTTGATTTTGCTTAATTGTTTCTCGTTAATGGAAAGTGCATCTATTTTATCATCGTAAACATCACCAACAGAGGATAGGTGTGCTACTATTTCGATTCCTCTTCTTTTTAAAATCTGCATTAAAATTCCGCCAACTGCACAAATTGGAGCGGTGAGTCTTCCCGAAAAATGTCCGCCACCTCTTAAATCACAAAAGCCGTTATATTTGGTATAAGCCGTAAAATCAGCATGCCCAGGTCTTGGAATATCTGTTTCGTAATCTATAGATCTTGTGTTTTCATTTTTTATCATAAGACAAAGAGGTGCACCAGTTGTGTATCCGTCTTTAATACCTGATATAATTTGGGGAATATCTGCTTCCTTTCTTGGGGTGGAATATTTATTATTTCCACCTTGACGGCGTTTTAAAAAGCTTTGTAATTCTTCAAAATCTATATATTCTCCTGCGGGCAGATTATCCATTACAGCACCGATTGCTGTCCCGTGTGATTCACCAAAAATGCTTACTCTTATTTTTTTACCCGTTTCAGATGACATCTACTGTCCCTCCAATACTTTTAAAATCTTCCATAAATGATGGATACGACTTATTTATCGCCCCTGCATCATTTAGGATAATGTCATTTTCACAAATTGCGCTGGCGACATATGCTGACATTGCAATCCTGTGGTCGTTACAGCTTTCTACCGTTCCGCCAACCAGTTTCCCATTTCCGTATATAATCAAAGAATCCTCTGTTTCCTCTGCCTTACCGCCAAGATTTAATATAAGTTCCTTGGTGGTTTTAATTCTGTCGCTTTCCTTTATTCTGAGCCTTTGTGCATTATAAAGGGTTGATTTACCTTTTGCTTTACAAGCTAAAACAGACAATACAGGAAACAAGTCTGGACACTCCGATACATCAAAATCAAATGGCTTTATCTCGCTCTTTTGCACTGTTATTTCATTATTTAAGACTGCATAATTCACTCCTGATAACGATAATACATCTAAAATCATTTTATCACTTTGATGGGATTTCAAATTTAGATTTTTTATTGTAACCTTTCCGCCAACAGCACCCAGCACCATAAAAAATGCCGAATTTGACCAATCGCCCTCGACGATATATTCTTTCGGTGATATATAGCTATCCATTTCATTTACGATAAACTCGTTTTCATTTTGACCGATATTTATGCCAAAACTCTTTAAAGTATCAATAGTCATATTGACATAAGCGGAGGATTGGAGTTTTGAGGTAAGCCGTATAACACTTTTTTCTTGAAGCAATGGAAGTGCAAATAAAAGTCCAGATATAAATTGTGAACTTACATTTCCTGCAATATCAAATGTTCCTGCACGAGTTTTTTCCGACACTGTTATAGGAAGATGTGATGACGAAAAGTTATTTCCGTGTTCTGTTAACAAATCAACAATCAATTCCATTGGTCGCTCGGGCAATCTTCCTGAACCAACAAAGGTTGCACCGAAACCCAGAGCTGATGAAACAGGCAATAAAAACCTTAGTGTTGAGCCACTTTCGTTACAGTCCAAAACAGGATTTGGCAAAAGCTTTTTAATAGGTGTTATCTCATATACATTATCTTTTTTCACAAAATCTGCACCCATTTTTTTGATACAGTGCAAGGTTGCTTCAATATCTTTCGAGATGTGCGATATGTGTATATTGGTTTTATCTTCTGATAGCGCAGCACAGATAATTGCCCTGTGCGCATCCGACTTTGATGCAACTGCCGAAATTTCCCCATTTGGCTTTATCGGTCTTATTTTCACCTGCATTTTAACACTTCCTTAAGCTCTGAAACCTTTATATTCTTAAGTATACAGTTTCCAATTCTTTCAGGAATAACAAGGTTTATTGCTTCTCCGTTTATCTTTTTATCTTTTACCATAGCTGACAAAAGTTCTTCTGTTTTGACATCTATATTTGTTGGAATGTGATTAAACTCAAGGCATTTTATAATTTGCGGGTATGTATCTTCTTTTGACCATCCCTGACAGTCACTGATTTTCGAAATAATAGCCATACCGATTCCCACAGCAATTCCATGTGAAATTTTAAAATCAGTTGCCTTTTCTATTGCATGACCGATTGTATGACCGAAATTCAAAAGCTGTCTTTTTCCTCTGTCAAATTCATCTGCAGATACGATTTCTGCCTTGATTAAAACACATCTTTCTATAACGCTGACTACATCCCAATTTTCACTTTTTGAAAGCAAATCGAATAATTCCTTATCACAAATTACACCATACTTGATTGCCTCTGAGATACCTTCCTTAAAATTTTCGGCAGGCAAAGTATCAAAGGTTTTAGTATCACAAACAACGAGTCTTGGCTGATAAAATGCTCCTGCAAGGTTTTTTCCTGATTTCAGGTTCACACCTGTTTTTCCACCAACAGAAGAATCTATTGCCGCTAAAAAGGTCGTTGGAACCTGAATGAAATCTATCCCGCGAAGATATGAAGAAGCTACATATCCTGACACATCGCCAACAATTCCGCCGCCAAGTGCTAAAATAAGATCTGAGCGTGTAACATTGTTTTCCGCCATAAACTCTAATATTTCACAAACTGTCTGCATTGTTTTGTGGTTTTCTCCATGCGGGAATAAGAATTTAAGAACATTAAACCCTGCACTTTCCATCATCTTGAAAACCTGTTGAGAGTACAGCTTATCCACATTATCATCAGTTATTATAACGACGGTTTTTGCCTTCATTATTTCCTTTATTTTATCGGGGAGTATATTTAAAATATCTTTTCCTATTAAAATGTCATAAGGTTTTTTTACACCTTTAACCGTAACTTTTTTATTCATTTTCAAGCGCCTCTTTTAATTCTCTTCCAGATTTAAGTAGCTCCTTTAATTCGTCTGCATCATTATTCTCAAGAGCAATTTTATACTTGCTTAAATTATCAATTAGTCCGTTAATTTCAGCTATAAGATTCTTTTTATTTTCCAAAAACAGCTCGGTCCACATTATTTCATTAAGGTATGCAACCCTTGTTAAATCCTTAAAACTTCCTGCTGACAATCCCTTATGCTCCTTTGCTGTTTCGCTTTTTACATAAGCGTTGGACAGTACATGAGCAAGCTGGGAGGTATATGCGATAATTCTGTCGTGGTCTTTTGCGCTTTTTACTGTTATTTTTCCAAAGCCAATGGAGAGAAAGAATATTTTAATATTGGCAAGATCCTCGATTTTCACATTATCATCAGGGGTTAAAATCATAGATGCCTCTGTGAAAATCTCTGCATTCGAATATTTAAAGCCAATCTTCTCAATGCCTGCCATTGGGTGTCCGCCAACAAATATAAAACCATTTTCCTTTGCCATTTCAGAAATGTTATCACACACTTTTTCTTTGACACCGCCGCAATCAATCAGGTATGCACCTTTTTTAATAAGGTGTGCGTATTTTTTAACTGTTTCAATGGTAGCATCGGGAT
>JAZNUA010000069.1:0-8863 GCA_045592045.1 Congzhengia sp.
ATATGTCCGCAATTTAGGAACTTTTTTACCGATAAAATTAAAGTGACGCAAAAATTTGTGCCAAAAGCACGCAAAACCGCATAAAAACTCGATATAAATTATGCCTCCTCTCATATTATTGCTTGTTACAAAACTTAAAAAGCTTCATAGAACAATTGACTATCAGCCAGTATTATGATATAATATTCTATTGTAAAATTAGAAAGAAATTAAATCAAATGGTGTCAAATTGGTGTCAGGCCAATAATGGAGAGCACCTAAAAACCTTGAAATATAAGGATTTTTTAAAGGAGAATGAAGTATTATGAAATTAGGTATAGTAGGCCTTCCGAATGTAGGAAAATCCACACTTTTTAACGCAATCACACAGGCTGGTGCAGAATCTGCAAACTACCCTTTCTGTACCATTGAGCCTAATGTAGGTATAGTTTCTGTTCCCGACGAAAGATTAGATAAACTTGCCGAAATGTACAATCCCCAAAAGGTGACTCACGCAATCATTGAATTTGTTGACATTGCAGGTCTTGTTAAGGGTGCAAGTCGCGGCGAAGGCTTGGGAAACAAGTTTTTGTCACACATCCGTCAGGTCGATGCCATTGTTCATGTTGTGCGCTGCTTTGACGATACAAACATTATTCATGTTGAGGGTTCTGTTGACCCTGTCCGCGATGTCGAAACCATAAACTTAGAGCTTATTTTTGCGGATATGGAAATGGTGGAAAATCGTATTGACAAAGTTCGCAAAATGGCAAAATCAGGCGAGAAAAAATATAAGGTAGAAATTGAATTTTTAGAAAAGTTATATGTCCATTTAGAAGGAGGTAAACCCGCCCGTTCCATTGAATTATCCGATGATGATGCAGAGTTTATGAAAGAAATTGATTTACTTACCAAAAAGCCTATCCTTTATGCTGCAAATGTAGCAGAGGATGATTTTGTAAGTGGCATCGAAAACAACGATTTTGTAAAGCGTTTAACCGAAGTAGCAGATGCAGAAGGTGCGGAGGTTATGCCTATTTCTGCAAAAATTGAAGAAGATATTTCAGCTTTAGAACCTGCCGAAAAAGAGGAATATTTAAAAGAATTAGGCATAAATGAATCAGGTCTTGACCGTTTGGTTAAAAAAAGCTATAAGCTTTTGGGGCTTATAAGCTACTTAACTGCAGGTGAGCCTGAAGTTCGTGCATGGACTATTACCCGTGGAACAAAAGCTCCTCAGGCTGCAGGCAAAATCCATACAGATTTCGAAAAAGGTTTTATCCGTGCTGAAGTTGTGGCATATAAAGATTTGATGGATTGTGGCTCTCACTTAGCAGCAAAAGAAAAAGGCCTGGTGCGTTCTGAGGGCAAAGAATATATCGTTGCCGATGGAGATATAATTCTCTTCAGATTTAATGTATAACTAAGTCTTTAAATCAAAAATTTAATATCTTATCTAAAAAGAAGCACTCCTTAGGGCATCTTCGCCCTAAGGAGTGCTTTTGTTTATCACTTTTTCTTATACTATATAAAACATAAGGAATTCGTAATATCCTAAATATTATTTCGAATGGAAACAAAATATAACGGAATTTTCGTCTATAATACGCCGATCGATATATGACGATAGTATGTTTATATTCTCCGCATTCTTCACATAACTCCAGTTCTTTAGAAAATATGTACTTACCCGCTTTGTCATTAGAACCATTTCCTTTATTCCAACATTCAAGACATATTTCTGCCATAACTTTTCCTTTTTCCTCACGCACAATCGTTCGTATATATTTGATTATATTCTATTATACTAAAATTGTCAAGAACAATTGTTGGTGGTGGAATATGAAAAACATTTTGGCGAAACGATTAAAAGAGTGCAGAATAGAGAAAGGTCTGAAGCAGTGGCAAGTTGCAGTTTATTGTGACATTACCGAAAGAACATACCAAAATTACGAACTAATGACAAGAGAGCCAAAACTTGAGATATTAGTTAGAATTGCAGATCTTTACAATGTTTCTTTAGATTATCTGGCAGGAAGAACTGATAAAAAATAATAAAATAAAAATCACTCCCTAGGGAGTGATTTTTTGCTTAATTGAATAAATCGTCCATACAGTAAAAGCCTTTTGGCTTTCCTTTCATAAACATTGCAGCTTTTATCGCGCCTTGAGCGAATACCTCACGAGATGCGGCGGAGTGAGAAAGTGTAATAATCTCATCAGTGCCTGCAAAAATTACCTCATGCTCGCCTACTATTGTGCCGCCACGAACAGCGTGAATGCCAATGTCTGATTTTTCTCGTTGCTTTCTCACACTCTGGCGTTCATAAACAAAATTGGCGTCATCATTCATCGTGTCAGCGATAGCGTCAGCAATAGCAAGTGCTGTTCCGCTGGGAGCGTCAATTTTCTTATTGTGGTGCTTTTCTATAATTTCTATGTCGAAATCTTTTTCCAAAACTTTTGTAGCATCTTTTGCAAGTTTAATCAACAGGTTTATACCCAACGACATATTCGCTGAGAAAAACACAGGGATTACAAAAGATGCAGCCTTGAGTTCTGCTTTTTGCTCGTTTGACAGCCCTGTTGTGCACATAATAATCGGCAGATTATTCTTCTTTGCATAAGCTAAAATATTTGAAAAGTTTGACGGATGTGAAAAATCAATAATCACATCTGCATCTGTACACACATTTTTATAGTCTTTGTATATGGGATATTCAGAAGCCATTTCAACCACATCAAAGCCACAAACTATCTGTGCTTCATCTGTGTTTTTGACGATTTCTGTTATGGCTCTGCCCATTCTGCCTGTACAACCGCTTAAAATTATTTTTGTCATAATAATCTCCGTTCTATTAAAATGGGATGTAAAAAACTAAAGCTTTTACATCCCTTTTTTTATTAAATAATACCGCAATCTTTCATAGCGTTTTCTAATCTCTTATAGTTTGCAGGGTCCATCTCACAAAGGGGAAGTCTTAAGTTTCCTGCATCGTAGCCCATCATATTCATAGCTGTTTTAACAGGAATCGGATTAACCTCACAGAACAGTGAATTGATAAGCTCTAAATACTTAAACTGAAGTTCACGGCTTCCTTCAATATCCCCGTCAAACCATTTCTGGCACAAATCATGTGTTTCTTTGGGTGCTACATTTGACAAAACTGAGATTACACCTTTACCGCCTAAAGATAAAATAGGAACAATCATATCGTCATTTCCTGAATACATTGTAAGTTCAGGACAAGCAGCTGCCAATTCTGTAGCATAAGCGATATTGCCGCTGGCTTCCTTTACGCCTACGATACGCTCGTCTTTCGCTAATTCCTTAATGGTGGAAATGGCGTAGCTCATACCTGTTCTTCCCGGTACATTGTAAAGAATAATTGGAAGATTTGTCTTTTCCAAAACCTTATCATAGTGCATAATTAAGCCTTTTTGAGTTGCTTTGTTATAATAAGGCGTTGTAATAAGCAAGCCGTCTGCACCAAGTTTGGTTGCTTCCTGGCTTAACTCAACGCAATGAGAGGTGTCGTTTGAACCTGTACCTGCAATAATCGGAACTCTGCTCGAAGCACGCTTTACCGCAAAGTCTATAACGCTTAAATGTTCGCGGTCAGGCATTGTTGCCGCTTCACCTGTTGTACCGCAAATAACCAAAGCATCGATATTATTTTCTATCTGGTCATCGATTATTTTACCAAGTACTTCAAAATTAACGCCATCTTCTGTAAAAGGTGTGATTAAAGCTGTTGCCGCACCTGTAAAGAGTGTCTTTCTGCTCATAATAATCTTTCCTTTCAACCAGCTTAGATTTCGTAAGCTTTCATTTCACCGTTTTCTACCATTTCAATGTATTTTTGAGCAATCTGAACTGCGTTTGTTGCCGCACCTTTTCTGATGTTGTCAGCAACAACCCAGAGGTTTACGCCATTATCCAGTGACTCGTCACGGCGAATACGACCAACATATGTTTCGTTTTTGCCTACAATGTTGCAAGCCATAGGATATACGCAGTTGTCGATGTCATCTTCAACCACAAGACCCGGAGCTGCTTCTAAGCATGCACGCAATTCTCCTAATTCAAAAGGTTTTTCCAATTCAACATTGATTGATTCACTATGGCAATCAAATACAGGAACACGAACTGTTGTTGCTGTAATTCTCATCGCATCGTCGCCTAAGATTTTTCTTGTTTCGTTAACCATCTTCATTTCTTCCTTGGTATAGCCGTTAGGTAAAAATGAATCAATCTGCGGCAAACAGTTTGAGAAAATAGGATGATTAAACTTTTTGGGAGCTTCGCCATTGATACCGGCCTTTAAGTCATTATAACCGCCAACGCCCGCACCTGAAACTGCTTGATATGTTGAATAAACTATTCTCTTGATACCATACTTTAACTGCAATGGACGAAGAGCAACCATTGCCTGAATTGTTGAACAGTTGGGGTTTGCAATGATACCCTTTGTCTTTTTGATATCATCAGGGTTAACCTCGGGAACAACCAATGGAACTTCAGGGTCCATACGCCAAGCGCTTGAGTTATCGATTACCAAGCAGCCCTTTGCTGCAGCAATGGGAGCAAATTTTTCTGATGTAGCGCCACCTGCTGAAAACAACGCAATATCCATTCCGTCAAAAGCGTTTTCTGTTAATTCTTTAACTTCGTACTCTGTGCCCATAAAGGGTAATTTTGTACCTGCACTTCTTGCCGATGCGTAAAGTGTGTAGCTTTCGGCAGGAAGATTAACTTCCTCCAATACCTTCAAAAATGTTCTTCCTACCATGCCCGTTGCACCTACAACGGCAATGTTGTACTTCTTCATATTGTGAAACCTCCTGTGAGTTTATTTTACTTTGAAATAAAAAAACCAAACTCCTTATGATAGAAGCTTGGTGTAAATAACATAAAAAGCACTTTACATCAATAGCACTCCGTCATAGCACATCGCAACAACGACAGTTGTGTGGATATTCTCCCCACCCCCAAGAACAAAAATCTCGGTATTTTAGTCCTTTCGGCGACTTTCCCTTTTGCCCAAAATCATAAAATACCGACTTCTCCTTTGGGTTACTGATTAAAGACGCACCTCTATCAACATTAAGATTTTATCATTAAATAGGGAATATGTCAACATTTATTTGAATAATTTGTGAAAAATAAAAAAACATCTTGCTTATTTTGTGTTTTACATATATAATGTTATAGTATATTATAAAAATTGAAGGGGGAAGTATATTATGCCTCAGAACACATTTGCTTCTTTTATTCCTCTGATAGCAATGATAGTAATATTCTATTTTCTACTTATCAGACCTGAAAAGAAAAAGCAAAAACAAATCAAAGCAATGCTGGATGCCTTAAAGCCTGGAGATTCAGTTACAACAATCGGCGGTATCATCGGTAAAGTCATAAAAATTAAAGATGATAAAGTTTGCATTGAAATCGGCGACAGAACAAGTAAGCATCCTATGACAATGAAGCGAGAAGCTATTGCATCGGTTGTTCCTTGCAAAAAAGCAAAGAAAAACGCAGATGTAGAGCTTATTGACGATGTCGAAGAATCAACAGAAGAAACAACCGAAAACAAATAATTCATATTTTTTGCCCCTGCCGAATACTTTAAAGTAAAGTGTTCGGTAGGAGGTTTGTTTCTATGTATGAGAATGTCAAAAATCTGGAGAATGTTGGTTTTTCCGGTGTTGTAGCAAGTTTTTTAAAAGGAATAGGAGTAGCATTTATCTTTACCATTGCAGTATTTTTTTTAGCTTCTCTCATTCTTTCTTACACCCCGTTATCGGAAGACACCATTCCCTACATCGCCTTTATCACACAAGGTGCAGGTGCTTTAATTACAGGATTTATGCCTGCTAAAAAACTTAGAACAAAAGGGCTTATAACAGGTGGCATATCAGGATTTTTATATATGCTGATTATGTGGCTTGTGGCATCTTTGGTTTCTGACGGTTTTTATTTCGGCAGTCACATGATAATCATGTTTGCAATTTCTCTGCTCTTTGGAGGCATCGGCGGAGTTGTCGGAGTAAATTCAAAAAATTCAAATAATAACAAAAAGAGAAGATAGCGCTTTTGGCGTAACCAATTAACTGAACAATTTTGTGTTAAGCGAAGGCGCATGCTTTCGCTTAGTTTGTTTTGAAGGGGTTAGAAAAATATGTTTAAAATTGCCATAGACGGTCCCAGCGGTGCAGGAAAAAGCTCCATTGCTCAAGCTGTTGCACGAAAGCTTGGTTTTGTGTATATTGATACAGGAGCAATGTACCGTACTGTTGCTTTAGCTTGTTTAAGCAAAGGCATAAATATTAACACAAATCCCGAAAAATGTATTAAACTTGTTGATAATATATCTATTGATATTGAATATATAGATGGTGTACAGAGAATTTTTTTAGACGGTAAAGACATATCTGACAATATTCGTACTCCTGAAGTTTCTATGGGTGCATCGTATGTTTCTGCTATCGGCGCTGTCCGCGAAAGATTAGTGTTGATGCAGAGAGCACTCTCAGGAAGGAAAAATGTTATTATGGATGGACGAGATATCGGTACTCATGTTTTGCCTGATGCTGATGTTAAAATTTTTCTCACCGCAAGTCCTGAAGTACGCGCTCAACGCAGATATAAAGAGCTTGCACAAAAAAGTATAGACACCACATACCAGCAGGTGTTGGAAGATATCAAGCAGCGTGATTACCAGGACAGCCACAGAGCTATATCGCCTTTGCGTCGTGCAGACGATGCTTTTTTGCTGGATACTGGCAATCTTACATTTGACGAAAGTGTTGACGCTGTATTGAAAATTATAAACGAAAAGAGAAAGTGAAAACAATGTTATCTGTAATAACTTTTTTAGTAAAATGCTTTTGCAAGCTGGTGTTTTTTGTTCGTGTTAAAGGAGCAGAAAACATACCTGATGAAGGACCTGTAATATTGGCAGTAAATCACACGAGCTTATGGGATCCTCCCGTAATTGTCTCGTCTATACGACGACCAATGAAAGTAATGGCAAAGGCAGAGCTTTTTGATATTAAATTATTGGCTCCTATTCTTCGTGCAGGAGGTGCTTTTCCCGTTCATCGTAACACTGCCGATATTTCGGCAATTAAAACAGCATTACGAACGCTAAAGAACGGTGGGATTTTTACTATTTTTCCTGCAGGTACAAGGGTTAAAAACGGCGAGGAAGCTGATGCCAAGGCAGGAGTTGCTTTAATTTCTTCAAAAGCGGGCGTACCTGTGACACCCGTTGCTATCCGCGGCGGATACAGATTGTTCCGGCGAGTTACGATTCATATAGGCAAACCCCTATGCATAGCCAACAAGGACGGTAGCAAGCCTTCAGGTGATGATCTTAAAGCTTTTGCCGAGATGATATCTAAAGAAATAGATTCCTTAGGGGTGGAATAATGGAGATTCGCGTAGCCAAGACAGCTGGCTTTTGCTTTGGAGTAAACCGAGCTGTTGAAATAGTTGAAAAATGCGCCAGTGATAAAGAAAACAAATACTATACATTAGGTCCTATTATTCACAATAAGCATGTGGTGGACGAGTTCTCGGAGAAAGGTATTTCTCCCATCGAATCCATAGACGCAGTAAAATCAGGAGAAAAGCTGATTATCCGTACACACGGTGTGGGAAAAGAAATTTATGACCACTTAAACGAAAAAAATGTAGAAATTATAGATGTTACCTGTCCTTTTGTGAAAAAAATTCACAATATAGTGGAAAAACACTATAACGACGGGTACAAAATTGTAATTATAGGTGACAAAAATCACCCCGAGGTTATGGGGATTAACGGTTGGTGTTGCCACTCTGCTTCTATTTTTGCAACGCTGTCAGAAGCAGAAGGCGCAAATCTTGGTGCTGATAAGGTTTGTGTTGTTGCCCAGACTACGTTTGTGCAAGAAATTTTTAAAAAAATCGTAACTTTTTTAAAAAAGACTTGCAATGACATAGTAATATTTGATACAATATGTAATGCAACTGAAGAGAGGCAAACGGAAGCTCGTGAGTTGGCAGCTTGTTCTGATGTCTGTATCGTTCTCGGCGGAAAGGACAGCTCGAATACTCAAAAGCTATACTCTATTTGTAAGAGCGTATGTTCTTGCGCATACTGCTTAGAGCACATAGACCAATTGCCGAAAGGTTGCGATTTCAGTTCAAAAAGAATTGGAATTACTGCAGGTGCCTCTACTCCTGCGGTCATAATAAAGGAGGCTATTGGTAAGATGGAAAATTTTGAAAGCTTTGAAGCCTTGATGGAAGAGTCATTAAAAACTCTTAACACAGGCGACATCGTAATGGGAACGGTAATCGAGGTTAGACCTAACGAGGTTATCGTTGATTTAGGTGCAAAGCAGGATGGATTTATTCCCGCTGCCGAAATTTCGGACGACCCCAATGCTACAACAGACCAGATCTGTAAAGTAGGAGACGAAATTGAGGTATTCGTTGTTCGCGTTAATGACGCAGACGGCAATATCATGCTTTCAAAAAGAAAGCTTGATACAGTTAAAACTTGGGAGAATGTGAAGAAAGCAGCAGAAGTTGGGGAAATTTTAGAAGGCAAAGTAACAGAAGTAGTTAACAAGGGTATGATTATTAACTATAAGGGTTACAAAGTTTTCGTTCCCGCTTCACAGGCATCAGAAAAAAGAGATGCCGACCTTTCTGATTTTGTAGGAAAGGTATTGTCTTTCAAAATCATTGATATAAATGACAGGAGGAAGCGTTTGGTTGGTTCTGTAAGAGTTGTTTTAGATGCTCAGAAAAAAGAGCTCGAAGACAAATTCTGGGCAGACGCAGCAGTGGGCAAAGTGTACACAGGTGTTGTAAAATCAATTACAAACTTTG
>JAZNUA010000070.1:0-5902 GCA_045592045.1 Congzhengia sp.
TTTGCAAGGTCTGCAAGCGTTACAAAAAACGGTGACATTTCAAGCGCGTGCTCTCCAAGGCTTGCAACAAGCTTCGCGCCGGGAAGTTTTGCTAATATATCCTCTACAGCTAAAATGTGGTCAAAATGACAGTGTGTTAAAACAACATACTTAACAACAATGCCTTCTCTTTTTATAATACTTAAAATTCTGTCAGCAGAACTGCCTGGGTCAATAATTATAGCTTCTGATTTATTTCCTACGATATAGCAATTTACGCCCATCACGCCTACTGTTTCTTTAATAATAATCACAATTTACTCCGATCGGCGCTTAACTTCAAATACGCCTTTTACATTATTTAATTTCTTTACTACTGTATCAAGCTCGTTTGTGGAGGATATTTCAATAGTAAAATTAACTATAGCAGTATTGTCCTTTGTTGTTTTAGAATTCATGGCAGCTATTGATATTTTAAGCTCTGAAATTGTACTTGCAAGTTCAGCTAAAAGACCTTTTCTGTCGTTACAGGATACTTGTATCTGCGACAAATAAGAGGTATTTTGAGCATAACTATCTTCCCAGTAAACAGAGATTAATCTATTGGAATCACCTGTTTTATCACTGTTTTTTACATTAGGGCAATCTGCTCTGTGGACACTGACTCCTCTGCCTCGTGTTATATATCCTACGATATCATCACCAGGAACAGGACTGCAACAGCGGGAAAATCTTATAAGACAATTCTCTATTCCCTCAACAACAACGCCGTTATTAGATGGTTTTTTTCGCTTTTGCGGTTGCTCTGCTATAATGATATCCGCAGACGGATTTTCAAGTTTTATTGCTTTTCTGTATTCTTCCTTCAGCCTGCTGACAACTTTATTTACAGTAAGTCCACCATAACCAACTGCTGCATATATGTCATCAATCGAAGAAAAAGTATATTTTTTACAAAGCATATCTATCCATTCAGCACGGAACAGCTGGCTGTGAGTCATATTTATGCGCTTTAACTCCCTTTCTATGAGTTCTTTTCCGTGTTGTATATTTTCTTCGCGGCGCTCTTTTTTCAGCCATTGGTTAATCTTTGTTCTCGCTTGAGAGGTTTTGCACAACTTCAACCAATCACGACTTGGACCTTTAACAGAAGAAGAGGTCATTACCTCTACAATATCGCCATTTTGCAAAATATAATCAAGAGTTGAAATTTTTCCGTTAATTTTGACTCCTTGCATCCTGCATCCAACTGCACTATGTATAGAAAACGCAAAGTCTATGGGCGTTGACCCTGCAGGTAAGTTAACAATATCACCTCTTGGCGTAAATACGAACACTTCATCTGCAAAAAGGTCAATCTTTAAAGTTCTCATAAAATCGTCTGTATCAACAACAGAAGACTGAATTTCTAAAAGTTGGCGAACCCATTCTAATTTTGAATCGACATCAGTTTTTTTGTCAACGCCTTCTTTATATTTCCAATGAGCAGCAATACCGTACTCTGCAACATGGTGCATATCCCAGGTTCTTATCTGGATTTCGAACGGTGTGCCGTTAGGTCCTATAACGGTCGTATGTAAAGACTGATACATATTGGGCTTAGGCATAGCAATATAATCCTTGAACCTGCCAGGTATAGGATGATATAATTCGTGAACCATACCTAAAACTGCATAACATTCACTAATGCTATCAACAATAACGCGCACCGCAAACAAATCATACAACTCATCTATGGACTTATTTTGAGTAAACATCTTTCTGTAAATACTGTAAAAATGCTTTGCACGACCTGTGATGGTGGTTTTGATGTCAATTTCAGCAGTTTTGATGCGCAAAGTTTCGATAATGTCATTTATGAATTGTTCGCGCTCTTGCTTTTTTAAATTTATTGACTCTGTAATTTCTTTATATGCTATCGGATCTATATATCTTAGAGATAAATCCTCTAATTCCCACTTGATTTTAGACATACCAAGTCTGTGAGCAAGCGCAGCATAAACTTCTAATGTTTCGCGAGCAGTTGATCGCTGTTTCATTTCTGATTTAGCTGTCAGGGTTCTCATATTGTGAAGTCGGTCAGCTAATTTGATAAGGATAACTCGTATATCTTTTGCCATAGCAAGAAGCATTTTTCGAATATTCTCCACCTGCTGCTCTTCGGCGGTAGTATATTGAATTTTACCTAATTTCGTCACACCGTCGACAATAATAGCTATATTTTCGCCAAATTCGTTCTTTATATCATTTAATGTATACTCAGTGTCCTCCACTACATCGTGCAACAAAGCCCCTACTAAGGTATCGCAGTCAAGTTCTAAATCCGCTATAATATATGCAACCTCAAGAGGATGAGTAATATATGGGTCGCCCGAAGCACGATTTTGACCTTTATGAGCATTATTAGCCAAATTGTATGCTTTTTCTATAATTTCAATATTTACATTTGGATTTGCTTCTAATGCCCTGGCTTTTAATGCTTCAAAATCATGAGTCGCACGATACATATTTTTCACCTCTATTCAGTCTTGTGAATAACGATATCTTTCAATAAAATCTGCAATTGTCTAGCGCCTCTGTATATATTTATATCTATGCAAAAGGCGATATCAACAGTGTCATTTGCAGATAAAATGTCTAACATTTCACCCATATTAAATCCGACAGTATCTAAAGTGTATTCTCCCGTTGTTAATATAAGCTTGATATGCTTACCTTCACTTAAAGGTCTTATTTGAGAAACTGTCAAACCCTTAACATAAAACAAAGGGCAGGCATTTCCCATTCCGTACGGTTCCAAAATTGCCAATTTTTCAGCCGTATTCATATTAATATATTGTGGTGGCAACTCTGAATCTATATATAAAATCGGCGTAAAATCATCTTCAGTAAGACATTTTTTTGCATAGTCATTGATTTCTTTTCTGAATTTGTCAATATTTTCTGGTTTAATAGATAATCCTGCTGCAAGGTCGTGTCCGCCGAATTTTTGCAACAAATCTGCTGAATTTTCAAGTGCCTTAAACAAATTAAATGAGCGAATGCTTCTTCCTGAGCCTTTGCCATTTCCATCGTCTGTGCTTATTAGTATGCAGGGTTTATTGAAGCGTTCTGAAATTTTTGATGCAACAATACCGATAATTCCATGATGCCATCCCTCGTGCGATAATACAATAACAAAATCGTCTTTGATAGAAGGTGTCGAATCTATTATATTAAGTGCATCTTCTAAAATACTGATTTCGGTTTCCTGGCGTTCTCTGTTTTCGTCATTTAAAATCTCAGCATATTTTTTTGCTGTCATATCATCAGTGGCTAAAAGCAGTTCTACCGCACATCTGGGGTCTCCCATTCTGCCGGCGGCATTTATTCTCGGCGCAAGCATAAAACCTATGGTACCCGTCTGTACATTAGACAAGTTTATATCTGCTATGTCTGCAAGAGCTCTGATGCCTCTATTTACAGTATATTTTAAAAGTTCGAGACCTTTTTTTACAATGATTCTGTTTTCACCTATTAAAGGCATTACATCGGCGATAGTACCTATTGCAACAAGATCAATATATTCATCGATTAGTTCACGCATATGAAAATGCATCTTTATGGTTAATGCTTGTAATAATTTAAATGCAACACCTACGCCTGCAAGTTTTTTGAATTCATATGGACACTCTGTCTGCTTTGGGTTTAAAAGACAGTAAGCATCAGGCGTTTCATCCTTACACTCGTGATGGTCAGTAATAATTGTTTCAATTCCTAAGGATTTTGCATAGGCAATCTCTTTTACTGCTGTTATTCCACAATCGACTGTGATCAATAAGGATACATTCTGCGCCTTTATTTTGTCTATCGCATCTGTATTTATTCCGTATCCTTCTTCGTGTCTGTCAGGAATATAATATATTACATCTGCCCTATGAGAACGCAAAAACTTAACCATAATTGCGGTTGATGTAATACCATCAACATCATAGTCTCCGTAAATTGCAATTTTTTCATTATTCTCAATTGCAGACAATATTCTATCCGTTGCCTTCTCCATTCCTAGCATAGAAAAAGGGTCTAACAACGCTTCTTCAGAAGGAGTGATAAAGTTTTTGGGTTCAGTTATACCACGATTAAGTAAAATTGTTGCAATAATAGGAGCTACGCCGTATGTATTGCTTAACACTTTTACATCTTCAGGCTTATGCTCTTTATGCATAAATATCCATTTTTTCTTTTTCATCTATTTTTTTCCTCATGTCTCCCCGCGCACCTATATATAGTACGAACTTATAATATTAGATACATTATACTACATTTTAAAGTAATATGCAACCACCTTTTACATAAAATAATTTTTTTTATTTACTTTTTATCGTTTATGAATTATAATATTTATGTTAATACGGAGGAACGAATATGAAATTTTTAGTTTTCAGTGACAGTCATAATTCAACAAACGGCATGGATAAGGCCATTGAACGCCACAAGGATATTTCTCACATTATTCATTGTGGTGATATGGCTAAAGATTGTGAATACTTAGAAATGATATATGGTAAAACACATTCTTTGTGTGCAGTATGTGGTAATAATGACTTTTTTTCAAATTATCCTTATAACAGGATTGTTAAATGTGAAGGACATCTCATATATGTAACGCACGGACACAAAGAACATGTAAAATCAAATATTTATAAGCTAAAATCAGTTTCTAAAGAAAACGGAGCGGACATTTGTATATTCGGTCATACACATACTCAATTTCATGAAACTGATAATGAAATTACTTTATTGAATCCCGGCTCAATTGGATACAGCAAACAAGAATACGCCGTTATAGACATAACTAAAAATAATATTGATATCAACTTGTATAAATTGTAAAATATAATATATGCAAATAAAAAAAGAACAACTCACCTTATCAAATGAATTGCTCTTCTGGCAGGGGTAGAAGGACTCGAACCCTCAAGAACGGTTTTGGAGACCGGCATGTTACCATTACATCATACCCCTAAATGTTCAGTTTTTCCAACGAGTGTGAGTATATCATAATTTTATGTTTATGTCAAGAGAAAAAAATATTTTTTTATATTGGTGATCGCATGAATGAGAAAAGAAATTTTTGGGATAAAGCTACAATTATAATAACAGGTATCTGCATAATAGCTATAACTATTGCGGGAACAATATTGTTAAAAATGGAATCAGCCAGCAAATCTGTGATTATAAAATCTGAAAACAGTAGTATCATAGAAAACGAAATCGATAAAACTGAGCAAAGCGAAACTTCTGACGGAGATTATTCTACTGAAATTTATGGCTTAATAAATATAAATACTGCTGACAAAGAAACGCTGATGTTACTTTCCGGCATTGGAGAAAAAAGAGCCACAGATATAATTGAGTACAGAAAGCTAAATCCATTTAATAGAATCGAAGAAATAACAAACATAAGCGGTATAGGTGAAAAAACTTTCGAAAAAATTAAGGATAAAATTTGTGTAAATTAAGTTGCAAATCATAACAAATCTCCCAAAAGGTACTTTTGGGAGATTTGTTATTTAATCAACTAATTTTAGCTTTTTGATAAGATATTCTTTATGCATCACAATCTCGTTAAACTCCGTTACAGAAGACGCTTTTCTCTTTCCGATAATCATTCTAAAAATGTATCTCAAAGGGATATATATCCAAAACAAAGGCAAAAATATAAGGTTTCTTTTTGCCAAGTTAAATTCTTTTTTTGCTACTTCATTCATAACGGCAAATACAGATGATATTTTACCTTTTGACTTGGTTTTATTTTTGGAATATACAGTCCCAATGCTTCTAAGCGAGGATTCATCGCTTTTATGTACTCCGTTACTTAAAAATTCAAATATCAAGTACTCAGTCGTGTTCGTGTTAATATCAGAATATACTTTATCCTGAC
>JAZNUA010000071.1:0-3020 GCA_045592045.1 Congzhengia sp.
GGTATTCTGTCTTCTTCGGTTGTTCGTAATGCATTCTTTAAGCTGGTGTTGTCTCCTGATAAGTACATGCAGCATGTTATAAAAGACAATGTAAACGACAGCATCGGCAGTGCTGTTGATGTGTTAGGTGACTACATAGAGCTTATGGAAAATGACCTTACTTCTAAAGGTAAGTTGAAAGTAGAAGTAGGTGATGGCCTTGATAATTTAGTTGAAAAGGTAAGCGGTTCAGGTATTCCTTCGGAGCTGGATTGGTTAAAAAGTGCGGCTGTTGATTATGAGGTAAAGTCTGATGATAATGATGTTTCTTGTAATTTCAATGTAGAATTAAATGATAAGAACATTACTGAATTAGGTATTGCTGCAGAGCTTGATAAGGGTAAAGGATATGTTTCAATGCCTGATGTGAACAAAGAAGCACTGAAATTTGATATGGATTATAACTTTGCTCAGTTTGAAACGGCTAAGGAAATGCTTGAGGAAGTAATAGATATTCTCCCTAACGAAGCAACAGCAAAGAAAATAACAAAAAGGTATATAAACTGTATAGCTAAAAGTATTAACGGCGTTGACGAAAGTAGCGAAAAGGTTGAGGTAAATGGCGTTAGTCAGAAGCTTACAAAATTGGAAGTAAAAATAGATGACGCTATTGTAAGAGATGCTACAAAGGCAGTTTTAGAAGAAGCAAAAGACGATAAGGATATCAAAAAAACCTTCGAAAAATTAGAGGATTCAGACAATATCCCGGTTCCCAGCGGTTTGTATGGCAACTTCAGAGATTATGTAGATCAGATACTTACTTCTATTGACAGCATTAAGTTTGAAGAAGAAATAGACCTTACACTGTATGTAAACAATAACGGTGAAATTGTGGGCGTTAAAGTGGGCGTACAGGGACAGGAGGTTCTTTCTGGCATTTGTGTACAAAAAGGTAGCAAATTCTGTGAAGAATGGAAGGTAGGCACAGAATATGCAGGCCTAATCAAAGTCAATGGCGAAGGCAAGAAATCTTTAGGGAAGATTTCAGGCGATTATGTGATATCTGTATACGGTATTCCTTTCGATGGAGTTAGATTAGATTCTGATATAGATTTGGTTAAAGTTTCATTAGATAAAGTTGATGAAAGCAAATTAGAAGAAGGCGTATTTAACGGTAAAATGACAGTGAAGTTATCTGATATGGCAGGAGCTGCTTTGCAGATGGCAGAAGGCGGCAGATATGCCATAGCTTCTGATATGGCAATCGTTATTGATTCTGATGCAAAATCACACAAAAACGGTAAAGCCGAGATGTCACTTATGTATAAGGATGAAATGTGTATTAAAGTTACTGCTGATGCAAAAGTTTCAAAGAGTGGTAAGGCTAATATCCCCAAGAAATCAGTAAATGTTGAAGATGAAAGTGACCTGAAGGATTGGCTTGACGATTCAGATAAGAAGTTAACCAAGATTATCGAAAAACTTGAAAAAGCAGGAGTTCCTTCTTCAATCACGAACATGTTGGAAAGCAACTTAGAATAATAATTTTTTCAGAAAACTGGGTACAATATAATGTACTCAGTTTTCTGTAATGCAAAGGGACAAAATGATGGAATTAAAAAATATTAAAAAAAGTTATGGCAAAAAAACAGTTTTAAAAGATATTACATTAAGTGTCCGCAAGGGAAGCTGTGTAGGTATATTAGGTGGAAACGGAAGCGGAAAATCTACACTTATGGCTATTTTATCAGGTGTTCTGCAATGTGATGGAGGGAGCTTCACATATGATGGGGCAGAGATGTTATCGCTTAACAATAGATGCGAAAAAATCATAGGCTATGTTCCGCAAAGCACCCCACTTATTGAAGAGCTCACTGCTCGTGACAACTTGCTGCTTTGGTACGAAAAGGACGCAATGAACAAATCTGTTACAGATGGTGTTCTTAATATGCTTGGTATCAATGAGTTTTTAAATGTCCCTGTATACAAAATGTCAGGCGGTATGAAAAAAAGGCTTGCTATTGGATGTGCTGTTGCAAAAGGACCTGATATTCTTCTTTTGGATGAGCCATCTGCCGCACTTGATTTGGTCTGTAAGGAAAGCATAGCAAATTATCTTTTAAAATTTAAAAAGAACGGCGGATGTATTCTGTTAGCAACGCACGATATTCAGGAATTATCAATTTGTGATGAGCTGTATATTTTAAAAGATGGCATGCTTACTCCCTATGAATACGATGGAGATGTCCACAGATTGGCAGGGTGCTTATAAATGAAAAACGGAATTTATTTTAAGCTTCAACTAAAAAAAGCTTTAAAAATTTATCCCGCCATTTTGCTTGTTACGATAATAACAATTGGTGCAATAGCCATAACCTGCGGTTTAATGGTCAAAAAAAATGAAAACAGCGAAGACCAGAAAAAAATCGCTATTGGTATAGTGGGAAACATAGAGGATACGCATCTTGGTGTAGGCGTTGATGCTATTCGGTCAATGGACAGTTCCAGATTTTCTATTGAATTCAAGGAAATGGACGAAGAAACAGCAAACAAAGCACTGAGAAACAGAGATATTTCAGGGTATGTTTTTATTCCTGATACATTTATAAAAGATTTGTACACAGGGAAAAACACGCCTGCGAAGTATGTTACGCTTAACGGTCCGAACAGTTTTGGCGGTATAGTTATGAACGAGATTGCACAAGCTATATCTAATATTGTAATCGAATCGCAAAACGGCATATACAGTATGCAAAGATTAGCAAGAAGATATGATAATACCCAAGGCTTACGAAAAAAAGTTGACGATATCAACATAACCTATATTCAATATATTTTGAAAAGAAATGATATCTATGAGGATGTGACTTTGGGAATTTCTGAGTCCCTTTCAATGGGCGATTATTATATAAGCGGGGTAATATTGTTCTTTTTGCTTATATGGGGAATATCTTGTGACAGACTGTTAGGGACAAAAAATCTGTCACTTTCAAGAATATTGAAAATATCAGGAATTAAAACACACAATCAGATGATATGTG
>JAZNUA010000072.1:0-3359 GCA_045592045.1 Congzhengia sp.
TACGGCCTCTTCGACTGTCATATCCAAAACTTCATAAATGTTTTTGCCTTTATATTTAACCTCTAAAGTTTCCCTGTTATATCTTTTACCTTTACACACATCACATGGCACAAACACATCAGGTAAAAAGTGCATTTCTATCTTTATTATACCGTCACCTGAGCAGGCTTCACATCTGCCGCCTCTTACATTAAAGCTGAATCTACCAGCATTATAGCCACGAATTTTCGATTCATTAGTAGACGCAAAAAGCTCCCTTATATCACCAAAAACACCGGTGTATGTGGCTGGATTTGACCGAGGTGTTCTGCCTATTGGCGACTGGTCTATATCTATAATTTTATCAAGATTTTCTATACCTTTAGCCTCGCGGAATTTACCCGAAACAGTATGAGCACGATTTAATTCGCGAGAAAGGTAATTGTTGATTATTTCGTTTACGAGTGAGGATTTACCCGAGCCAGAAACTCCTGTTACCACAGTAAATGTGCCCAAAGGTACGGAGATATCAATATTTTTTAGGTTGTTCTCTTCGCAGCCCAAAAACTCTATTTTGTTTCCGTTACCGATACGCCTTTTTTGCGGTGTCAGTATTTTTTTTGCTCCGCTTAAATACTGTCCTGTTAATGATTCTTTGCAATTTATTATTTCATCAATTGTGCCGACGGCTACGATTTCACCGCCATGGACACCTGCTCCTGGACCTACATCTACTATATAATCTGCCTCATACATTGTGTCCTCGTCATGTTCTACAACAATAAGTGTATTACCCAAATCACATAGTCTGCGTAAAGCAGCAAGGAGCTTTTGATTATCTCTTTGGTGTAGGCCTATGGAAGGCTCATCCAAAATATACAACACGCCCATAAGACCGGAGCCTATTTGTGTAGCAAGCCTTATTCTCTGCGCTTCACCACCTGACAAAGTAGCGGCTGAACGGGACAGAGTAAGATATTCAAGACCTACATTACACAAAAATCCCAAGCGCTCATTTATTTCCTTTAGAATTTGTGAAGCTATAACTTTTTCAGTGTCAGTAAGTTCCAAGTTTTTGAAAAATTCTCGTGCTTTATTGATTGGCATATTTGTCACATCATTGATGTTTTTTCCACCTACTGTAACAGCTAAAACATCAGCTCTCAGTCTTTTGCCCTGACAATCCGGGCAAAGTTTAAAGCACATAAGTTTTTCTATTTCTTGCTTCATCATTTCGGAATTTGTTTCTAAATATCTGCGTTCAAGGTTAGGAATAATACCCTCAAATGCCGCAAAATAGTGCGATGAACCATAAGACCTATTTAAAAACAGTTCTAATTTTTCGCCTTTGGTCCCGTATAGTAAAGCATCCAATGCTTCGTCAGACAAATCTTTAATTCTTGTATCTTCTGTAAAACCGTATTTTTTACCCAAAGCAGAATAATACATTCTCGCCATACTTTCTGTAACACCCGGCTTTGAGTACCAGCCAGTAGCGTGAATACCGCCCTCTTTAAAGGTTAATTCAGGCTTTAGCACAAGCTCAGGAGAAACCTTCATCATACTGCCTATGCCAAGGCAGGTAGGACAAGCTCCCAAAGGATTATTAAAAGAAAACATCCGGGGAGATAACTCTTCCATACTTATTCCGCAATCATCACAGGCATAATTCTGAGAAAATGTCATTTCTTCTCCATCAATAACATCTACAACTACAACTCCGCTTGCCAATGCTGACGCATTTTCCACGGAATCTGTCAAGCGTTTTTCTATACCGTCTTTTATCACAAGTCTGTCGATGATTATTTCTATACTGTGCTTAATGTTTTTTTCAAGCTTTATATCTTCTGTCAAATCATAAATGTATCCGTCTACTCTTACTCTAGCATAACCGTTTTTTCTGGCATTTTCAAAAAGTTTTGTGTGCTCGCCTTTTTTTCTTCTTACCACAGGAGCTAATACCTGAAATTTCGTTTTTTCAGGTAATTCCATAATTTTATCTACTATCTGGTCTATTGTTTGCCGTTTGATTTCTTTACCGCATTTAGGACAATGAGGAATGCCTATCCTTGCATATAAAAGTCTTAGGTAGTCATATATTTCCGTTACCGTACCTACTGTTGAGCGAGGGTTTTTGGCTGTTGTTTTCTGGTCTATACTTATTGCAGGAGATAAACCTTCAATATACTCTACATCGGGTTTCTCCATCTGCCCTAAGAACATTCTTGCATAGGAAGATAATGATTCTACATATCTCCTCTGTCCCTCTGCATATAAGGTGTCAAAGGCTAAAGATGACTTTCCTGAACCTGAAATTCCCGTAAATACCACAAATTTATCTCGCGGTATTTCAAGATTTATATTTTTTAAATTATGCTCTTTTGCTCCTTTGATAATAATTTTTTCGCTCATTTTTCCCCTCGTATTTTACTTAAATAATTCCATACTTACACTGAAAAATACTTCCATCAGCTTTTTACTTGCTTCTTGTGCTATCTGTGTTTTTGTTTTATCATCTGCTGTTTTAATATCAATATAATCTTCCGGCAATGAAACATCCTTTTCTACATTTGTATCCATAACTGAATTGATATTGATATTTACTATTTTCTCACCATCGGTTTTCTCTTTTGTAAAGTCGTTTATATCCATAGATATAACGGTGTTTTGTTCTGAGATTGTCCCTTTTACCGTCTTATTGCTTTTTATAGCAAAATAATCGCTATCATCGCGCTTTGATATATATTCAAAACTATGGTCATCATAAAAAAGTGACATCTGCTCTTGTCCGTTTTTTGACAAAGAAATCCTTTCACTGATGATTTTTCTTTCTTTGTTAATGATTATTTCAATCGTAATTTCTGCATCTTCATTATTTTTTATAATTTCATCAAAAAGTTCTTCGTAACTCCGGTTAAACTCTTCCTTGGACGGCTCTTTAAAAACCGTCTTTAAATACGGAAAATTTTTATTAAGATTTTTGATGATGTGTTTTTCTTGTTCGTAAATAAAATCTCTTAATTCATTGTCATTTTTCATTTGATTAAGGGTTTTATACGATATTCTGTCCAAATCAGTCTTTAGTGTTACTGTTTTTTTATCCCCGTTTTTTTGAGAAGTGAAATCTGCATTGGGAATACTTTTGTAAAAGATTTTAAAATACTCTTTAAAATCTTTTTTTATTTGTTTTTCGTCAAGTCCGTCTGAAATTTTTACATTTTCCGCAGTTTCAGAGCCCAATAACGCCGAGAGCGATTCTTTGTAAGATTTGCTGCCCAGTTTTTTATCAGAAAGTTGCGGAATTGCTAAAACCTCTATATCTCCTGCTTTTGTTACTGAGAAGGTAATAATATCATTATCCGCAAGTTTAAGAGAAATGC
>JAZNUA010000073.1:0-3655 GCA_045592045.1 Congzhengia sp.
TATTAACGAAACATTGGAGGTATCAGGTGCACACGAAATCAAAGTTATAGCTGATATAAAATGCGATGATGTTAATGAAAATGATTTGGAAGCCATTGTGCTTCCCGGCGGATTACCCGGTGCTGACAATCTGGAAAACTGTAAATTTTTAACCGATTTGCTTATTAGGGCAAACAGTGAAAACAAGCTGATTGCAGCTATTTGTGCCGCACCTAAAATTCCCGGAGTGCTGGGGCTTTTGTCCGGAATTAAAGCTACCTGCTATCCAGGTTTTGAAGCTAAACTGTTCAGTGCAAAAAATACAGGAAAACGACTTGTGCATGACAAAAATTTTATAACTGCAAAAGGTGCAGGTGTAACTCATGAATTTGCAGCAGAAATAGCATCTGCACTAAAAAGAGGTCCTGCAGCAAAACACGCAATAAAGGGAATGTTTTATTAAGTTTAATAATATTATAGATAACAACTGATTTATTTTAGAAAGGATTTCTTTTATGAAAAAGTTGTTATCTTTATTTTTGTGTTTATTTTTCATAATGCCGTTAACTGCCTATGCGGAGGCACCATTAGAACTTTCGGCAAAATCTGCCATATTGATGGAGCCCTCCACCGGCACTGTGCTTTTTGAAAAAAACTCTCATGACCCGTTGCCGCCGGCAAGTGTTACAAAAATTATGACAATGCTTTTAGTTATGGAAGCATTAGACAACGGACAATATACCTTAGACGATTTGGTTCCTGTTTCTGAGTTTGCCGCATCTATGGGAGGTTCACAGGTTTTTTTAGAGCCAGATGAACAGATGACCGTACATGATATGTTAAAGGCAGTTGCAGTGGCATCGGGCAACGACGCCGCAGTGGCTTTGGCAGAATACACAGCAGGTTCTCACAGTGCTTTTGTAGCAAAAATGAACGACCGTGCCAAACAGTTAGGTATGAATGATACAAATTTTATTAACTGTAACGGTTTAGACGAGGAAGGTCATCTTACTTCAGCTTATGATATTGCTTTAATGTCAAAGGAAATTATGAAGCATCCGAAAATTTTTGAATATACAACCATCTGGATGGATTCTCTTCGGGACGGAGCTTTTGGTCTCGTTAACACAAATAAACTCGTACGATTTTATCAAGGAGCAACAGGCTTGAAAACGGGTTCTACAAGTGTTGCTGGATTTTGTATTTCAGCTACCGCAAAACGAGATGGAATGGATTTGATAGCCGTGGTAATGGGCTCACCATCCTCTAAAGAGAGATTTGCCGACGCTTCAAAAATGCTTGATTACGGTTTTGCAAATTACGGAATATGCAATTCGCTGATAAAAGAAGATGAATTGACACCTCTACCCTTAAAAAAAGGTGTAAAGGACAATGTATCTATCGGTCTTGCAGAAGGATTTTCTCTACTTATGAAAAAATCAGAAATTGCAAACATAGAAAAGAAGATTACCTTGTCAGACCACATAAATGCACCTGTACATATAAATCATAAAGTCGGTGAGGTTGAGTTTTTTTCTGAAGGAAAATCAGTGGGAAGATGCGATATAGTTGCTAAAGAAGATATAAAAGCTGAAAATCCATTAGGAATGTTTAGTAAAATCTCATCATTTTTTCTATTCGGTAAATAAATAATAAAAAGCGAGAATCACAGGTTTTTCCTGATTCTCGCTTTTTTAACTTTGTCAGTTCTGTTTTTTTACTATTTTATAGTCGTCACCGTCTCGGAAATACAGGCATTTTTTGTATTTGGAAGACATAATTCTCATCATTTCATCCTCGTCAATATTTACATCGCAAATATATCCCTCGTATTCTTCGTCGTATATGTAGTTTACACAGTTTTCACAAATTATATCAGCCATATTTTCTCCTAACAATTACCTGTAAAATATCCATCTAAGCTCAAATAAAACTCATTGTTTTTTTCACAAAAACGGCTCATTTTATACAAGCTGTTCAATTCTTGATTGTCACCGTATATTTCCTTAATACCTCTCAAATCGGCTAAATTCAGCAAAGATTTTAAGATACCTAACTTTAGGATCAGGTCATCTTCTTTAGTTTTTATCATATTTAGGTAAACCTTATTAACTCTTAATTCAAGTGTGCCGACACCGAGATACACTTCTCCGTCTTTTGCACACATTACTATTTTACCCTGCAAATTCTCATGACAATCGATTTCTTTTAAAAAAGCGTTCAGTTTATCATTTAACTCTTCTTTTTTTATTGTCAGCACTTTTTTCGCCACCTTTTAATATGTTTATCTCCGCCTCAGTCAAATGACGCCATTTTCCTTCAGGCAGATTGCCAAGCATAACATTGCCGACGCTGACTCTTGTCAATTTAATTACAGGTAATCCAACCGCCTCGCACATTCGTCGGATTTGTCTGTTTTTTCCCTCAGTGATCGTTATATTCAGCTGAGTTGTGCGCTCTCTTGTTTCTGCAATATCAACTTTTGCAGGTCTAGTCATGTATCCGTCAATTTCAACACCTTGACGAAGCTTCAAAACATGTCCTAAATCTGCCGTCCCTTCGACAACAACATGGTATTTTTTGGGTACATGCAATGCAGGATGAGTCATTTTATAAGTAAAATCACCGTCGTTTGTTAATAACAGGAGTCCTTCGCTGTCGTAGTCAAGTCTTCCGACCGGATAGAGACGAACATCAATGTCAGCCACAAGCTCTAAAACGGTCTTTCTGTCGAATTCGTCTTTTACTGTAGTTACATACCCTTTCGGTTTGTTAAGCATAATGTAATAAAGCCTTTTTACAGGCTTTAACATTTTGCCATCTAAAAAAACCTTGTCATTGTCTTCGTCTATTTTCGTTCCCAATTCAGTTACTATTTTTTTGTTAACCTTTACTCTGCCTGATAGTATAATACTTTCTGCCATTCTGCGCGAAGCTACACCGCATCGAGCCATATATTTTTGTAGTCTTTCGGGTTTTGCCATAGCTTCCTCCTACATTCTTAATGAGGATATTTTACTACATTTTTTCATTTTGCGCAACTAAATGTAAGCAACTTTTTAAAATTTTCTAAAAAACTTTTTTTATCGTTTTTTTTATATTCTATATCAACAGCGGAAACTAAATTTATTGTTTTTTGAGGTTCACCTTTATAAAATATAGTTAATTCACCTAAAATATCTCCCTTATAAATGGGCGCTTCTACTTCTTTAGGTATATTACATTCAACAGAAATGTTTTCGAATTTATTAGCCTTATTTTCTGATATATAAAAGTCTGTGTCGGCAGTTAATTCTACTGTTTTTGATGCTCCATTACTCACACTTACCGAATTTACAATCATACCCGACAATATTACAGGAAAATATTCAGTCGTATCGAATGCAAAATTCAGCATATTTCTGTGGTCATTCCAATCATCCGGTGCATTTAAGGTTACTGCTATAACTCCCACATTATTTCGTTGTGCCGCAGTCACTAAACATCTGCCTGATTTTTTCGTAAAACCCGTTTTTACCCCAATACATCCTTCATAAAGTTTAAGCATTTTATTGTGATTTGAAACTGTCTGTGTGCCGTCTAAAATTGTTTTTGACTTAGTCGCTACAATATTTAAAAACTTCTCATTTTTAATAGCCTCCATAGTTATGATTGCCAAATCGTAAGCAGTAGTATA
>JAZNUA010000074.1:0-23190 GCA_045592045.1 Congzhengia sp.
GTGTGTAGAAACCGAAAATTACGATATATACGGAATTTCTTTTAAAAGTGCAAACGACGAAAGAGAAATGCTATCAGGCTTTTGTGTAAAGAATCCCGATAAAATCAACATAGGCATAATGCACGGTAACCTTTCTGGAACAGGCTACAATCCTATCAAAATTTCAGACATAGAAAAAAGCGGTCTTGATTATCTGGCGCTGGGTCACATACACAAGGCAAGCGATATATGTCGTGCAGGGTCAACCAGCTATGCATATTGCGGATGTCCTGAGGGCAGAGGCAACGACGAAACAGGCAAAAAAGGTGTATACGCTGTCGAACTTTTAAAAGGCGCAGTTGTAAATGCACAATTTGTGCCTACATGTGAAAGAATGTATATAGATGAAGAGATAGATGTTAGCGGAGCAGAGTCCTACGAAGAAATAATTTCAAGAATAAATGAAAAATATGAAGGCGACAAGCATTTTTACAGATTTACAATGAGGGGGAGCAGTTCATTTTCCATTGATACAGAAGTTATAAAAGAACGGATAACAGGTTTTTCTGTTACTGTAGGAGATGCGACAGTACCAGATGTGGATATTGAAAAAATGTCCAAGGATTTTTCATTAAAAGGGCTGTTTTTGAAATTTGCTCTTGAAAATAAAGAAAAAATGACAGAAGAAGAGTTTAATAGTGCGGTAAAAGCAGGACTTTATTACATAGAAAAAGAGGAAAATAATGAGAATAGATAAGGTTGAAATTGATGCGTTCGGAAAACTTAATAATTGCTCATACAGTTTTTTACCTGGAATAAATCTTGTGTATGGCAAGAATGAAAGCGGTAAAAGTACATTGTGTGAATTTATTCTTGCAATGTTTTACGGAATTCCAAACGAAAGCAAAAAGAATGGCACCGATATGCCTGTGAGAAAAAAATATCGTCCGTGGACGGGCGATACCTTTGGCGGAAGAGTTTATTTTACTGCTGACGACGGGAAAAAATATGTGATAGAGCGTAGCTTTAAAGCTACAAAACGAGGAGATAAAGCAACCCTTCGTAATGCTGATACCTGGGAAGAGGTAGGAGATGCAGAAAACGCAGGGGAGAAATTTTTTGGTCTTAGTCGCGAGGGTTTTTTGCGTACGCTTTATGTGAGAAGTTTAGGTGCAGATTCGTTAAAAACAGACGACGGCGAAATAATGTCCAGACTTTCGAACTTAGAGACCTCAGGCGATGAGGATGTGTCTTATTCCAAGATAATAAACATAATGGAAAAAGATATATTTGCCTTAAGAACAAAAACGGGCAGAGGCGGCAAAATAGCGGCTTTAGAGGACAAAATTACAGCATTAAAGAATGAAAAAACCATTTCTGCCATGACCTTTGAGGCACTGGATAACAGTGCTGAGGAAGTAAGAGTCCTAAATCAAAGGATTGAACAAAAAGAGAAAGAAGCAAAAAACTTAGAGCAAAAATACCAGACTGCATTACAGCACGAGGAGTATATTTCTTATAAAAAGCTTGCAGAAACAAAAAATCTGATTACAAACAGAATAAAAACAGAGACAGAAAAACTAAGTAATTTAAAACTACAACTTGAAAAAATAGATGAAACCAAAGAAACTGTTTCTGCAGAAAAAGTAAATCGTGCAAGAACCCTTGAAACAAAAAAACTTATGGCAGAACAAAGAGTAGAAAAACTAAAATCGTTTACACCTGAAACCAAAAAATCAGGTGCTGCATTGATTTTTCTCATTCTTGGGACACTGGTTTTAATAGCGGGGGTTTTCACCGATATTGTTATTGCAGCAGTGGTTGCAGTTATATCTTTTGCAGTGGCGGCAGCGCTTATTATAATTCAAAGAAATAAAGAAGATAAAGCACACAAGGAAAAACAGGAAAATATAGAGGCTGCATTAAGGGAATTAAAAGAAATAGAAACAGAATTAGAAGAAATTTTTAGTCCCTATAATGTTACAGTGTCAGATGAACTTTCTGCACTTTTTGTGTCATATCAGAGTATAGCCCAAACAAAAGAAAGCTTAGAAAAGCAGATTGACGAATGTCAAAAAGAAGTAAGAACTTTGGAGGAAAATATCCCGCAAGAAGTAGTAAAAACAGAGTTTTCAGAAGAAGCAATAGATTATAGCGGTGAAGCGGCAAAAGAAATATTTGAAAAAATCAGCCAGCTAAAGTCAGAAAGTAAGGGAATATCCGAACAGGCTCACGAAATTTCTGTGAGACTTGCAAAAGAAACGGCAGAAATAAGAAACCAAGAAGAAATCGACAGAGAAATAAACGACGCAGAAGAAGAGTTGAAAACTTGTGAAGAAAGATACAACTCTTTAATGAAAGCGGCAGAGTGGCTGAATATGGCACACACCGAAATAAAGAACAATTTTGCTCCCAGATTAAACAGTAAAGCGTCAGAATTTTTGCGCTTATTAACCAACGAAAGATATGGCGACATAAGAGCGAATGATGCTTTTGGAATAAATCTAAAATCAACTGTTGGAGAAATTGTGGAAGCAGAGTGTATGAGCAGAGGAACTTATGACTTGATGTACATAGCACTTCGTTTTGCTTCTATGAGCGTTTTAACAGATGGGAAAATCCCACCCGTAATTCTAGATGATGCCTTTTCTCAGCTTGATGATGAACGACTTTTAAGTGCAGTAAAGCTCATTACAAGCGACAATGAATTTTCGCAGATTTTACTTTTTACTTGCCACGAAAACTACAAAGAAGTGCTAAAAAATTTCAATATAACGGAATTGAAATAAAACCCTTGCAATATATGGCATTTTGTGGTATAATTTCAAGATAATTGTATTTAGCAAAAGGAGAATAAATAATGCAGAATGTATTTGATACCTTAAAAGAGCGTGGTTTAATCGCTCAGACAACACACGAAGATGAAATAAGAGAGCTTTTAGGAAAAGAAAAAGTCACTTTTTATATAGGCTTTGACCCCACGGCAGACAGCCTTCATGTAGGACATTTTCTGCAGATGGTGGTTATGCGTCATATGCAGAACGCAGGCCATCGTCCCATTGCTTTGGTTGGTGGCGGTACAGGTATGGTAGGTGACCCCTCAGGCAGAACAGATATGCGTCAGATGATGACAGTTGAAACAATCAACTATAACTGTGAACGCTTTAAGAAACAGTTGTCATCTGTTATTGATTTTTCTGAGGGAAAGGCCATTATGGTTAATAATGCCGACTGGTTAAGAGATTTAAATTATATCGAATTTTTACGCGAAATCGGTTCTTGTTTCTCTGTTAATGAAATGTTAAGAGCAAAATGCTTCCAGACAAGACTTGAAAAAGGTCTTTCATTCTTGGAATTTAACTATATGCTGATGCAGAGTTATGACTTCTTGGAGTTAAATAAGCGTTACGACTGTAAAATGGAGCTGGGCGGTGACGACCAGTGGAGTAATATCTTAGGCGGTATCGACCTTTGCCGAAGAAAAGCAAACAAGCAGGTTTACGGTATGACATTTACGCTTTTAACCACATCAGACGGCAAGAAAATGGGTAAAACTGCAAAAGGTGCTTTATGGCTTGACCCTGAAAAAGTTTCCCCCTATGAGTTCTATCAGTATTGGAGAAATGTTGACGATGTGGATGTTGTTCGTTTGATTAAGATGATTACATTTGTTCCCATGGAAGAAATCTACGAAATGGAAAAATGGGAAGGTGCAGACCTTAACAAAGCTAAAGTTCGTTTAGCTTACGAAGTAACAAAGCTGGTGCACGGCGAGGAAGAGGCTAATAAAGCCAAGGCAACAGCCGAGGGCATCTTCGGTGGCGGAGCGAGTGGTGATATGCCTACAACAGAATTAGACTCAGCAGAAGAAGAAACGGCACTTTTGGACATTATGCTTACAGCAAAGCTTATCCCCTCAAAGGGTGAGGGCAGACGACTGATTCAGCAGGGTGGCGTATCTGTTGATGATGTTAAGATAACAGAGCCTAACTACACAGTTAAAAAGGACGATTTAGCAAAAGGTATCGTTATTAAAAAAGGCAAAAAAGTGTTCCATAAGGTAATTTTAAAATAATAGAGAGAAGGAAAAAGAAATGAAAATAGATACAAAATGCATTCATGCGGGCTATACACCAAAAAACGGTGAGCCCAGACAGATTCCCATTTATCAGAGTACCACATTTAAATATGACACCAGTGAAGATATGGGTAAGCTCTTTGATTTAGAGGCATCAGGTTATTTCTATACCAGACTTCAGAATCCTACTAATGATATGGTAGCAGCTCGTATTGCAGCGCTTGAGGGCGGTACAGCAGCAATGCTTACATCTTCAGGTCAGGCAGCAAATTTTTTCTCTATATTTAACATTGCTTCCTGCGGAGATCATGTTGTTTCTTCGTCAGCGATTTACGGCGGTACATATAACTTATTTGCTGTAACAATGAAGAGAATGGGAATAGAATTTACATTTGTTTCTCCTGATGCAACAGAAGAAGAGTTGCAGGCAGCAATCAGACCCAATACAAAGGCAATATTTGGTGAAACAATAGCAAATCCTGCGTTAAATGTTTTGGACATTGAGTTGTTTGCCCGTGTTGCCCATAAAAACGGTGTGCCGCTGATTATCGACAACACATTCCCTACACCTATTAACTGTAGACCTATTGAGTGGGGCGCAGACATAGTTACACATTCTACAACTAAATATATCGATGGCCATGCATCATCAGTAGGTGGTTGTATTGTGGATTCTGGTAAGTTTGACTGGACAAAATATCCTGATAAATTTCCGGGACTCTGCACACCCGATGAAAGCTATCACGGTGTAACATATACAGAGCGTTTCGGTTTAGAGGGAGCATTTATAACAAAGGCAACAGCACAGCTTATGCGTGATTTTGGCGCAATTCAGGCACCTCAGCATGCATATTATATCAACCTTGGTTTAGAAAGCTTATCTCTTCGTATGAAGCGTCATTGTGAAAATGCACAGAAGGTAGCTGAATACTTAAAAGACCATGACAAAATCGCATGGATAAGCTACTGCGGACTTCCTGGAGACAAATATTACGATTTGGCACAGAAATACTTACCCAACGGTGGATGCGGCGTAGTAAGCTTTGGTGTAAAGGGCGGAAGAGCCGCAACTGAGAAATTTATGAAAAACTTAAAGCTTGCGTCTATTGAGACGCATGTTGCAGACTCTAAAACATGTTGCTTGCACCCTGCGAATGCGACACATCGCCAGATGAATGATGCAGAACTTGAAGCTTGCGGTATTACACCTGATTTAGTAAGATTTTCTTGTGGTTTAGAGGATGCAGAGGATATCATTGCAGACATCGAGCAGGCGTTGAATAAATAATTTGGAGGCCGATTTATGCCTATTAAAATTCCAAACGAATTACCGGCAGTAAAGGTTTTAAACAGCGAAAACATTTTTGTTATGACAGAAACTCGCGCTATAACACAGGACATCCGTCCGTTAAAGCTTTTGATTTTAAATCTGATGCCATTAAAAATAGATACAGAAACACAGCTTTCAAGAATGCTTGGAAATACTCCTTTGCAGATTGAGATTGAGCTTATGAAAACAAGCTCTCACGAGTCAAAAAACACATCGGCAGAGCATTTGCTTAGCTTTTATAAGACTTTTGACGAAATAAAAGACAGAAAGTTTGACGGTATGATAATAACCGGTGCACCTGTTGAACATATGGAATTTGAAGAGGTGGACTACTGGCAGGAACTCTGTGAGATAATGGAATGGTCCAAGCAAAATGTAACGAGCACATTCCATATTTGCTGGGGTGCACAGGCAGGACTATACTATCACTACGGAATAAAAAAATATCCTTTAGAGAAAAAGATGTTTGGTGTTTTTGCTCATAAAGCTGACTACAAAAAATCAATCCTTCTTCGTGGATTTGATGACACCTTCTATGTTCCTCATTCCCGTCATACAGAGGTAAGGCGAGAGGATATAGAAAATCATCCCGAATTAAAAATTTTAGCATCATCAGAAGAAGCGGGAGTTTATGCGGTTTCTGCAAAACAAGGCAGACAAATTTTTATAACGGGACATTCAGAGTATGACACTGACACTTTGAAAAAAGAATATGTGCGGGATAAAAATTTAGGACTTCCAATTGAAGTACCAAAAAACTATTTTCCCGATGACGACGATAATTTAGAGCCTGTATCAACATGGAGAGCACACGCAAACTTGCTCTACACCAACTGGCTAAATTATTTCGTATATCAAACGACGCCTTACGATATTAACGATATAAAATAAGGTTTTGATAAACAGACCATATTTTTACAAATATGGTCTGTTTTTTATATAAAATGTAAATCGGATTGATAGCTACTCGAAGTAGTTAATGTTAATTGTTAAAATTATAGTAAATTACATTTTTTTGAGTAAAAACACTATTGACAATGTGGTGGTATTGCAGTAAAATAGTAAAGAAAGAAAAGGAAATTTAGCCCTATTTGACGGGCTTGTGGGTTTTTTATGATGCTATGAAACAAGAAGACGGAAATCCATATCGAAAACAGTGTGGGAGAAAAATAAATCTATGGCGAGCAGTGAAAGAAACTATACACTTGAATTTCTCGAGAGTGTAGTATATGATATTGCAGTTTAGCCAGGAAAGTAGGACATAAATAAAATGTTTTTAGCTATTGACTTGGGTACTACTGGATGCAGAAGTATAATATTTGATTCATCACTTAAAATTATGGGTGCACATTACGAGGAGTACCCGCTTATTACAGAAAAAGAGGGGTATGCAGAGCAAGATGCGATGCAGTGGTGGTTACTTTCAAAAAAGACCATGAAGGCTGCTATAAAAAATGCGGAAATTGACGGAACCAGCATAAAAGGAATTTCTATTTCTTCTCAGGGAATAACAATAGTTCCTGTTGACGAGAATATAAATCCTCTTTCAAATGCACATACATGGCTTGATGTAAGAGCTGAGGAAGAAACAGAAAGAATAATAGACGACTTTGGTGATTACATATTTGTACACACAGGAAAAAACGCTATGGCATGTTACACGCTGCCAAAGCTTCTGTGGTTTCAAAAGCACCAAAGAGATATTTTTGATAAAGCATACAAATTTCTTATGCCACTCGATTTTCTCACGGCAAAGTTTTGCGGAAAATGTATAACGGACCATTCAATGGCGTCAGGTACACTGATGTATGACATTAAAAATGGTATTTGGAGCGAGGAAATTCTGGAAAAATATGATATTCCTGTTTCAAAATTACCTGAGATATCCTATAGTGGAGAATTGGCAGGGAAAATACTTCCGGAGGTTGCAAAAGAGCTTGGAATTTCCGAAGAATGTATTGTGGCACTTGGAGCACAAGATCAGAAATGTGCTGCATACGGAGCAGGGCTTTCTGCGGACAGTATAACTGTTTCTCTTGGCACTGCGGCGGCTATAGAGAAAATGTGGCACAGTGCAGACACAGAAACAATAAAATGTGTTCCGTGGAGCAGTTATGCTGAAAAAGGCACTTTTGTTACAGAGGGTGTTATTTCTACAGCAGGTACATGTCTTCGTTTTGTGCGTGACCTTTTCTTTAAAGGTGAAGGATATGACACTATAAATAAAGAGGCTAAAGAGGCTATAGAAAACGGAAGCAGCGTAATGTTTTATCCCTATCTTGATACGGGAGATGGAAAATTCTCGCATGTAAGCCTTGCAAGCGGGCGAGGTGCTTTTGCGGCGGCTGTTATGGAAGGTGTGGCATTTAATATAAGGCATGTTCTTTCAGATATGTCTTGTCTTGATAAAAATAAAGAGTTGATAGTTTTTGGCGGTGGAGCAAAGAGCGAACTTTGGTGTCAGATTATTTCAAATGTATGCAATATGCCGCTCTCGGTTCCTGAAACCGAGGAAGCAGCAGGTGCAGGTGCAGCGATGCTTGCAGCAAAGGCGGCAGGAGAGAAAATATCTGGACTAAAAAAAGCGAAAAGATTCATTCCTGATCAAAATAGTAAGATATACGATGAGCGATATAAGATTTATTTTCAGGAGGAAGCAAAGTGATATATATTAAAAATGTAAATGTAGTACTTGAAAACACCATAATATATGATGGTACAGTGCTTCTTTGCGGTGATAGAATAGAAAAAATCGGAAAAAAAGATGAAATTCCTGTACCTGAAGATGCAACGGTTATTGATGGTGAAGGCAATTATATAGGTCCTGGATTTGTTGACATTCATGTCCATGGCGGCGGTGGATATTCTTTTTTTGAAAATCCTGAAAAAGCGGCAGAGCACTTTTTAAACTACGGACAGACAACAGTGCTTGCCACGGGATATACAACCTTTACAAAAGAAGAATTTATCGATGGTTTTAAGAAGATAAAAGATGCTATAAAAAATACAAAAGCAGGCAAAGCTATTGCAGGTTGTTATTTAGAAGGCCCATATATGAATCCCAAATACGGCGCAAGTTCAGGCAACAACAAGTGGGCGGGAGAAATAAAAAAAGAAGATTTCAAAGATATAGTTGATGTTGCCGGTAAAGATGCTGTAATATGGGCAGTAGCTCCTGAGAGAAAAGGTATCGAGGAGTTTATGCAGTACTGCAAAGAGGTAAATCCTGATGTTATCTTTGCAATGGGTCACTGCGAGGCGCAGTTCGAAGAGATAGAAAGAGTAAAAGAATACGGAATAAATTTACAGACTCACTGTATGAATGCTACTGGAACGGTGAGTAAATGCGCTGGTGTTCTGGGGGCAGGTCCTAATGAGTATTGTTTTTCCAACGATGATATATATGCAGAGCTTATTAGTGACAGTATAGGAATACATGTTCTTCCTGAAATGCAGAGAATGCTGTTAAAAATAAAGAGCATTGACAGAGTAATTCTCATTACCGACAGTTTTGTAACTGCTTTTGATGGCAATGACGCGTTTAATATTGCAGAAGATTTAAGTTTTGACGAAAATGGTGATCTGTGCGGAAGCAAACTGACGATGGACAAGGTTTGCAGAAACTTTTCTGCTCATACCGGCATAGGAATGTGTGATGCATTTAAAGCAGGTGCATTAAATGCTGCAAAGGTAATAGGGCTTGATAAAGATATAGGTTCTATCAAAGAAGGAAAAAAGGCAAATCTTGTTATATGCGATAATAAATTCAACATTAAAAAAGTAATTTTTGAAGGAAATATATGGAGGTAGAAATGATGATTAAAGCAAACATGAAAAGGGTGGACATTACTCCGCCAAAAGGACTTGAACTCGCAGGATATCCTCATTATCCCCGTTATAACGAAGGAGCACATGACCCGCTTTATGCAACTTGCATGTATCTTTCAAATGGAGAAAATGAAGTGGCTCTTATCACGCTTGACCTTTTGTTTTTCTCCAAAAAGCATGTTACAGCTGTAAGAACAAAAGCTGAGGAGAAATGTGGTATCAACGGCAAAAATATTATGATAAGCTGCACGCATACACATTCAGGCCCCTGGGCTTCTGGCAGACTTGATATAGAAAGCCTTGAGGCTGGAAAAGAACAACCAAAGGAATATGTTGAATTTCTTATAAACTCAATAGTTGATATAATCGTGGCTGCAAAAGCTGAAGCATTTGATGCTTACTTTGCATCAGGTACGGCAGTTTGCGGAGCAGAGAGCGGTGTCGGCGGCAATCGCAGAATAATGGGAGGACCTCATGATCCCTTAGTAAGTGTCATTGCAATCAAAGACACCAATGAAAAAGTTCGTGGTATTATGGTAAATTATACCTTGCACCCCACATTTATTCATGAGTGGAGTAATGTTTGTACTGCCGATTACCCCTGTTATCTTAAAATGCAGCTCGAAGAGATGGAAGAGGGAGCAATAGTAGGGTTTACACAAGGAACCTCGGGAAATCAGTCAAGCAGATATTATCGTCAGGGCGAAAGCTATGATGAAGCAGAAAGAGTTGGAAGAATACTCGGTAAAGCTGCGCATACTGTTTTGGAAAAAGCAGAATGGAAAGACAGTCTTGATATAAATGTTAAAACAGATACAGTTGAATACGAACTTCGTGATTTCGGAACGGAGGAGGAACTTCGCAAACAGGTAGCTGAGGATGAGGCAGTCTATAAAGAACTTTACGCAAAATATGGCAAGAGCGAAAACAGAGAGGAATATTATCTGTGGCAAAATGCTAATCTTAAGTTGCTCGGCTCAGAAGATCAGTTAGGCTATATCCTTTTATCTAACAGAGGTATAAAAATTGAACTTCTTGATGATGAAGCACCGGCAGAAATTCAGGCGATTAAGCTTTCTGACACTCTCATTTTAGGTCTTCAAGGTGAGATTTTTGTAGAATATGGTCTTTACATAAAAGCTATGGCAGGCTTTAAAACTGTTATAGTAAATGAACTTTCTAACGGTGTATTGCCTGGATATCTTTATACTCCTGAGTCACTTGTAACCGGTGGATACGAAACAGATACATCCATGCTCGGTGAGAACTTTGGAAAAAATCTTATGGACAAGGTATTTGAAACAATAGAAAAAGTTAAGGAGAACTAATATGTTTAAAGAAACTTTTAATCACGAATTTTATCCGTTTAAAAATCAGGCGGAAATTGACAGAGTGAGAAAAATTACAAAAGAAGACATCGTTGCTCTTAATGGTAAGCATCCTACAAACCCCAATATTAAGCTTGAGGTTATAAGAAATGATGAATTTGAAATGGTTATGCTTACCGATATGGTAAAGAGAATAATAGATTCTGATCGCTATGACAAAAAGGTTGTTATGATTATGTGCAATCCTAATCCTCTGTACAGAAAGGTTGCATATATGCTCCGTCAGATGAATGTAAACTGCCGTAATGTTAAGTTCTATATGATGGACGAATGGGCAGATGAGGATGGAAATATTGCTCCTCTCACATATAAGGCGGGTTTTGGTTACGCCTTTGAGAAGTATATGATTTCAGGCATTAAAGATCTGGGCTTCAAAGAAGAAAACTTTATTTATCATTCAAATAAAATAACACCTGACTATTCAAAAATGCTTGAGCAGGACGGAGAGGCAGATATAGTTTATTCAGGTCCCGGCTGGCCCGGTCACCTTGCGTTTATTGATCCTGTTGACGACTGGTTCAAGCCGACAATGGAAGAATATTTAGAGCAGGGAGCAAAGGTTGCATCACTTCATCCCCTTACAATAGCACAAAACTCACTTCATGGCGGATTCGGAAGTTCAGGTGACATTTCAAAAGTTCCTCCGAAGGGCGCGATGATGGGTCCCCGTGATGCAATGAAAGCTAAAAATGTTATTGATATGCATGGCATTGCAACTGCAGGCTCGCATGTTACCTGGCAGCGTCTTACATCCAGACTTTGTATTTTCGGCGAACCTTCACAGGAAGTTCCAGCATCTGTTCTGCAACTTCGTGAAAATCCCACACATATCATAATGAGTGAAAATAATGCATCTACAATAGAAGCAGACGAATTTTTCCAGTATTAAAAAGTGTTTCTGTGTGACAGTATTTAATTTACAGTAAATCACAGATGAGATAATAAAAAGTTTATTGATTTATTTCAATAAACTTTTTATTTTTTTGTAATTTGCAAAACACATGATAATTTCATACAATTGCGATTTTCACAAAAAAACAGAAAAAAACCTGTAACAATACTACAATATTAACAAAAATTATCTTGACTTTGGAAAAACACTGTGATATACTTTTGATATATGGCAGAAGTATAAGTATATCTATGCCCATTTTGGAGAAATGATATGAAATTAAAAGATGGATTTATGCTAAAAAAAATACTCGATGATTACATAGTTGTTCCTACGGGTGACAACATTGTTGATTTTGCTGTTGCAGTTTCTTTGAACGAAACAGGTGCGTTTCTGTGGAAACAATTGCAGCAGGAAAAATCAGAAGATGAATTAGTCAGCGCTCTGGCTGATGAGTACAATGTTGAACCTGATGAATTGAGAGCCGATGTAGAGGAATTTATCTGTCTTTTGAATGAAAACAACTTTTTGGCGCAGTAGCTATTTGAAGAGGGCGTGTTTTAATGCAAAGTAAAAAATCCGAAACGGGTAAATGGATTTTTAAACATATCCGCACCTTTATCACTTATCTGGGATTACTTATTGCCATTGTTGTAGCTATATCTTATATCAATGTGCAGTTTTCGTTGGTATCAAAAGAGCTTATAGATGTTGCAACCAATCAGATACAAGGAAATTTAAAAGACAGTATAATAAGTCTTGTATTATTGTTGTTAACCCAGTTGGCTTTGCAGATTGTATACATAAGAGTGCATGTAGCTGTCAGTGGAAAGCTCGCTATGTCAATAAGGACAGAACTGTTTTATAAGCTTTTATCCAAGGACTATGGTGAGGTTTCTAAGATTCATTCCGGTGAAGTGTTAAACAGACTCGTAAGTGATGTTTCACTTCTGGCTGAAAAAACTACAGAAATCATTCCGAATGTATTTGCTTTGGCGACTACGATTATATTTAGCTTTATAGCGCTGTACAGGTTGGATAGCGGTTTTGCAGTTTTTTGCTTATGCTTCGGTCCTATAATCCTGTTAGCGGCATACATATATAAGAAGAAAATCAAAAATCTGCATCTTAAATGCAGAGAGAGTGATGGCAGAATTCGTTCTCATATGCAGGAAACAATTCAAAATTTTATCGTGATCAAGGCATTTGCCAAGGAAAGCCTTATGCGAAAAAAATCCCAATCGCTACAGTATGAAAATTATAAGTTAAATGTTAGACGCTCAGTAATAGGAATTCTTTCAAATATACTTTTTTTCCTTGCTATGACTGCTGGATATTATGCGGCACTTGCCTGGGGAGTTTATCGTTTAAGTATAGGTGCTATCACATTTGGTACAGTTACTGCTATGTTAGCTCTTGTTGGACAGATACAGTCTCCTTTTCGTGAGGTGGCATCTGTTTTTCCGCAGTGCTATATGGTGTTAGCTTCAACAGAACGCCTTATTGATCTTGATAATTTGAAAGATGATTTTACAGGCGAAAATTTTACTGATGAAGATATTTGCGATTTTACAGGTATAGTATTTGATGATGTGTATTTTTCTTACGGAGATGTTGAAGTGCTTAAAGGCGTAAGCCTTACGGTAAGTAGAGGAGAGTTAGTAGCTCTTTGCGGTGTATCAGGTGCTGGCAAAAGCACATTATCGAAAATTCTTCTTTCTGTTATTTCTGCACAACAAGGCAGGGTATATATTGAAACAAACAGAAAGAATATAGATATTTCATCAGGAACAAGAAAGTTGTTTTCTTATGTTCCGCAAGGAAATATGATTTTGTCGGGAACTATTCGCGATAATATTACATTCTGCGATGAAAACCCCGATTTAAACAAGGTAATAAGAGCAGCTACTGCTGCTCAGATTATAGATGATATAAACAAAATGCCCGAAGGATTTAATACTGTTTTGGGCGAAAAAGGTCACGGTCTGTCCGAAGGACAGGTGCAGCGTTTGGCAATAGCCAGAGCACTATATTACGATGCACCGATATTGTTATTAGATGAGGCAACATCTTCGTTGGACATTGCCACTGAAGAGAAATTGCTGAATTCAATTAAAACAATGACAGACAAAACTTGTATTATTATATCTCACAGAAGAGAGGTTATGCAAGCTTGTGACAAAACTTACATTTTGCAGTCTGGCTCACTTAACGAGCTTAATAATATCCCCCCCCGGACTATTATTGATCCAATCCATGAATAAAGGAGGAAAAAACATGGCAAAATTTGGAATTTGCAAAAAGATTGCCGCTTTTGCTACAGCTGTTGCATTAGTTTTATGTTTTGCTGTTAGTGCTGCTGCTGATTTCGATGTTCGTACATCAACAACATACACAAACGGAACAGAAGATGTTAGTGTTGTAGCAACAGTTACAGGCCTTGATAATGGTACAAATGTAACATACTACGCAACAAATGGCGAAACAGTTGTTCACATTGACCAGGAAAAAGTAGAAAGCGGTTCAGCAGTATTTGAATTTAATACCGATGCTGATTACCTTAAAAGTGATGTTAAAATCGGTTACACCAACAACACTGGTGCAGCTGAAACAACAACAATCAAAGGTTACACAATCACATTAAACGGTGTTAACAAAGTAATTCCTACAGAAGAAAAGACTGTTAACTTTACAGGCGTTGAACTTGGTGCTGAAAAAGCATATGTTAAAACAGATGTAAAGTCAGGTACAGCAACAATTTCTTCAGCTGAATATGATGCCGGCAACCTTTCAGTTACATTTACAAGCATCGCATCAGATGTTGAATTAGAAGTTGTAACAGAAGATGCTCCTGCAGGTACACCTACAACAGTTATCGATATTTTAGATGCTGCAGCTACTACAGTAGCAGATGATGGTGAAGGTAACTTCAAGATTGATGGTGTATTTATTGACGGCGTAGAGATAAAAGATGCAGAAACTGTAAAAAAAGCTAATGCTGATGCAATTGGCAACAGAAAACTTACAGTAGTTGGTAATGCTATGAACGCTACAGAGTTCGGTATCTTAGTTTCAACATCAGAAACAGCATTTGAGTCAAAAATGTACACAGAAGCTCAGTTCAACGCTATCAATGCAGATAAGTATGCAGCAATAGGCGCAGCTGATGCAGAAACAGGTTCATTTGCAATCCAGCTTATTGACACAAATAATGAAGCAACAGCTGACTTCGTTGTTAAGGGTCAGGCTTACTATACAGCAGTATACGCTAAGTCAGGCGCTAACTACGCAGTAGTTGCAAACGGCGCTGCTGTTACAGCTAACTAATAGGGAGGTAGAGATATAATGAAAACATATGTAAAACCGAGCATGAATGTAATCGAATTACAGCTCAAAGAAAATATCGCTGCCGTTCCTACAACAGTGTATAAGGCTTCTTCAAGAGCTGCAGCTGCTAGCTCAGCTGCAAGAGTAGAACTTGCTCTTTCAGAGGCTGGTACAGGCATTGTAAACGACGGCAACAAAGATTACATGGCTAGCTAAAAAATTATGACTTATCGTATTGCAAACAGTTTAATTGAAATTAAAGGTTTACAAAACGAGTATTTAGAGCATAGATTAAGTGCGTACCTGGTGACAGGTACGCACCCTATGCCTGATATTACTGTGACCTTTAAAGAAAATACAGACATTTCAGTTCCGGACGGCAAGGATTTTAACCGTTTGGATACTTGGTATTGGATAGACAGAGGAGATAAGGGGTACTCTGCCATAAAGCAACACTCAGACACTCATATAACCCTTAACAGAATGGATTTTGATAAATCCTGTAATAATGTGACCATTGAATATTTTAATATTGATGGTTTATATAATAACTTTTCGACAGATTGTATGCTGCATCATGTCTTGGGCGATGCATTTTCTTTTTGCCAAACTGTAAGAGGAAATATGCTCCTGCATTCTGCAGCTGCTTCATATAAAGGTCAGGCGATTTTATTTTCAGCACCCTCCGGAACGGGAAAATCCACACATACTTCACTGTGGAAAAAATACTATTCTGATGATGTGGTGTTGTTTAATGACGACACGCCTGTAATAATAAATGAAAAAAATAAGCTATTTGCTTGCGGAACACCGTGGAGCGGAAAATCAGAAATAAATGAGAATATGATTTTTCCATTGAAAGCAATAGTTCTATTAAAACAAGGGACTGAAAATTCAGTTCGAAGCGTTACCACTATAGAAACAGTTGTAAAGCTTTTAAATGAAACAAGAAAGCCTGTGTTTGAAGAGTTGATGGAAAAGCACATGGATTTCATAAATAATATCGTTTTGAATATACCCGTCTATGAGCTTACTTGCAACATATCTAAAGATGCGGTAGATTTGATCAAATCAACGATATTTACTGAGGAATAACGGTCATTTCAGTGACAGAATGGAGTACCATATGAAAAGAATTTTATCGTTTGTGCTTTGCATTAGTATAATTATGTCTTTGGGAGTTTTTGTTAGTGCCGTAAATTTCAGCGACTTAGCAGATGAGCATTGGGCTTATGCAAGCATTAAAACATTGGTAGAAGAAGGAACTATAAACGGTTATGAGGACGGCACATTCAAACCTAATAAGTCTGTTACCCGTGCAGAGTTTGTTAAAATGTTAGGAAAGTGGAATCAGAAATATCAGGGCAAGTATAATGACATTTCTGAAAATCACTGGGCATATGAATATATTATGTGGTCAGGCCTTGATCCTATAGGAACAGATATTTATCCTGATGTGGAAATCAAGCGTTCTGATGTTATAAATCTTATCTGGAAGAGAAACGGTTCTGTTAAACACGATTTAGCACCATCGATTATTTCTTCTCAGGGAACAAATCCTGATGCTACATCATGGGCATATACAATAGGACTTGTTAAGGGCGATGACGGTCTTAACCTGAGATTAGACAGCTCCTTGACCCGTGCAGAAGCTGCAACACTTATAATTCGTTCTCGTGAATTGGTGGCTGCAGGTAATAAGAATAACTTTTTAGATGTTGTTGATGAAAACATTTTAAAAACCACATACGAATCTTTGGATTTGTTGGATGTTGCTTATAGTTCAGACAGAACAATAACCTATGGCGAATTGGCAAGAATGGCTATTGTTTTTGGTGCTGATGGAAAAACAATTCAATTTGTGGGTAACGACCTTTTAGACAGTAACAACAAACCCGTAGAGTTCTTCGAACATCAGTATACAAACGAAATGTTTATTTTATCGTCTAAAATCTGGGGAGCAGGATACTATACCCCGAAAAAAATTGATGAACCTGCGACAGTTCAGGATGCAATTTCAGCTATTATGTATGGTTTTGCAAGGCGTGGTACAACTCCTACGGATCTTGGAGTTATGGATGCGTATTACCCGGATTGTACCGATGCTAAGAGCACAACAAGAGAAAATATGTACCTGTCATATGCCTGCACGAAGGGTATAAAGCTGACGACAGACAAAAATATAGGAGCAAATAGTAAGATTACATTAAAGCAATATTCAGCTCTTTTGGTACAGTTCAATGATGCTATAGGTCTTGCAATAAGCTATTCCAACGGCTCAAAGAACAATACTAAAATAAGCACATATTTACCTGATTATCCTGAAAATTACAAAGATTTCAAAAACATAATTCAGGGTGCACCTATAGGGTTGTATTCTTTAAAGGGTGATAATGTTTTAGCAAAAAGCTCATATAATGTAATAAATATGTTTGCGTTTGCATACGAAGGGTACTTTAATGAAGTTAGAGTTTTAGCAAAAAACAGGACAGGTTACGATATGGAAACCGTGTTTTATCCTTCGCTATCATACAAGCAGAATAACAGAATCTCATTTGTAGGAAAATTTATCGTAAAGGAAAAATCAGGGAGTCCAAAAGAGGTATTGCTCGATGAACTTTTTAAAGAAGTGTTAAAGGTACATACTGGATATAAAATAAAAACTGATACTGAGTTTTTCGTAGTGTTTGAAACATTTGAGCCTGTTTTGAATAATTATCTGCCTTATGACGAAGCGTATATAAAGGCGATATATACAAAATAAAAAAATAACAAATAAACTTTAATAATTGGGAGATACTCTAGTGAACAGACAAATCAATATAATGGAATTATTAAAACTATATGCAAAACGCTGGTGGTGCCTGTTGTTGGCGGTCATCCTGTGCGGAACAATTTCAGGTGTATACACAAAATTGTTTATTAAAGAACAATACACCTCCTATGGCACATTGTATACGGAGAACTCTACAGATATTGTCAGCCAGGATATAACAGAGGTAAATCTTAACACTGTTATGGTTCGTAAGGAGCTTGTTGCTACATATGCAGAGGTTTTGTCAAGTAACAGTTTTTTGAGAAAAGTAGCAGAAGAAAGTAACTTAGGATATACTGGTTCCGCTATTCATTCTATGGTAAAGATGACGGACAAGAATTCAACAGAAATTCTTGTAATATCGGTTACCTCTAATGACCCAACACATTCACATATTATTGCACAGAAAATTATTGACCTTGCACCTTCATTTGTAAGTGAAATAGTAGAAGGTGGTAATGTAAAGCCTTTGGACTTGCCTGTATATTCTGATGTTCCTTCATCACCTAACTTAATGAGAAATATACAGGTAGGTGCTCTAATAGGTTTGCTTTTGAGCTTGATAATTGTATTTATTATCGAAATGTTAGATAATAAAATCAAAGACACAGATACAATCACAGAAACCTTTAAATATCCCATTTTGGGTGAAGTACCTTACTTTTTAACAACCGTAAAGAAGGATACAAAAAGCAAAACAGCACAGTCAGAAAGTGTAGCATAAGCATAATCAGTTTTTTAAAGATATTAAAGTAGAGGTATAAATAATGTTTTTTAAGAATATACTTACAAGTCAAGACCCAAAGCAGGCGAAAGATGCTGTCAGAATTTCTGAAAGTTTTAAAAACATAAGAGCGAATATGATGTTTTCGTTGGCAGGCACAAAAAACAAGAACAAAGTTGTATTGTTTACTAGTGCCGAGCAGGGCGATGGTAAAAGTACAACATGCATAAACATAGCTTCAGCTTATGCTGATTCAAATGCTAAGGTTTTGGTAATAGATGCCGACCTTAGAAGACCTAAGATTTCACGCTATGTAAATGTGGACAGAAAAACAACAGGTCTTTCAGATTATCTTGGTGGCTTTTGCGAATTAGAAGATATAATTATAAGACCAGAAGGATTGAATTTTGATTGTATTTTTTCAGGTAGAGTTCCGCCGAATCCATCAGAGTTATTGATGATAGATGAAGTTGAACAGATGATAGCAACTCTTACCGAAAAATATGACTATATATTTATTGATACTCCGCCGGTAGGTATAGTTGCCGAGACAATCTATCTGACGCAGTTTGTAACCGGCGTGGTAATTGTAATAAAGAAAGATAGTTCGCATTATCGTGCAGTTAGAGAAGCTGTTACATTGCTCGAATTTGCAAAGGCAAATATTTTAGGATTTGTTATAAATGACGCATTCAGCACCAAATCCCAGAAGTACTACTATAAGAGAAGAAGATATTATTACGAATAAATATTAAGCTGCACCTTTAGGTGTGGCTTATTTAGTGTGGTGAAATTATGGTAAAAAGAATAATTTTATGGACATCAGTTATATTGCTATCAGTATTGATTTTTAGTTTTTCTGCAGAAACAGGCTCTAAATCCAATGTGATAAGCGAAGGAATAACTCAAAAAATAGTAAAGTCAGATAATGGTGTTGATACACAAAACAACAGTTTTCATAAAGCAATACATCAATTAGTAAGAAAGTCTGCACATTTTTTGGAATTTGCTTTACTTGGTATATTGGTATATTATTTGGTAAAAAGCTATAATCTCCCGCTTAAGCTGTGCGTAGTTATATCACTGGCATATGCGCTGATTTTTGCTATAAGCGATGAAGTACACCAGCTGTTTATTCCCGGGCGTTCAGGGAGAATTGTGGATGTTATAATAGATTTTGGTGGTAGTATTATCGGTGTTGGAATTCTTTTACTCAAAGACATTTTATCCCAAAAAAAGATCCAAAACAAGCAATTTTAACAATTTGTTCATACCAATGTAAAGAATATGGTTTATTATATTGTTATAAGGTAGTTTAGGAGGTTAAAACTGATGAACGAAATGGAAAAAGATTTCAATGAGGAAACTCTTGAAAATTCTGAAATTGAAAAGGGAGTAGAGATAAAAGAGAATATAGACCACACATTTTCGGAAGAATATGCATGGCGTGCAGACGAATATGACGAGGCAATAAGCGGAACTGTGTCAGAAAAAAATGCATTGTCAGTGTATAAACCAAAACTTAAGAAACCCAAAAAGAGGAGAGTGTTGCTTACAGCAATTGTAACTTCAGTTGTAACGACAGCTATATGCTGCGGTATATTTGCGATGGTTATGGTGAATTACTTGAAGCCCTTTCAACTGAGCAACAATGAAGATAAAACAACACCTATAACAGATTCACAAGAGACTATAAAAAACAAAGGCGAAATTATCAAACCTGTTGTCAATAATCCAGACGCTAAAGCACTGTCTATTCCCGAAATATACAACAAAGTATCCCCATCAGTAGTTAATGTAATTTGTACTAATAAAAGCATATACGGAAACAGCAGTAGCAGTGGCTCAGGTGTTATAGCCACAGCTGACGGATATATTATAACCAATAATCATGTTATTGATGGTGCTTCGATAATTACAGTAAAAACCTTAGCAGGTCAGAGTTTGGATGCACAGATTGTAGGTAAAGACGAAAGAACAGATTTGGCAGTAATAAAGGTTTCAAGCGATGTTGAATTACCTTGTATGGAAGCAGGCGATTCCACTGCGCTTAATGTAGGCGATTTGGCTGTTGCGATAGGTAATCCTTTGCAAGAAGAGTTAGTAAGTACGCTGACGGTAGGTTATATAAGTGCCATTGACAGAAATATGGTGATAAACGACAGACAAATGACTATGCTTCAAACTGATGCTGCTATAAATCCCGGAAATTCAGGTGGTGCGTTGATAAATGCATACGGTCAGGTGATAGGTATTACAACTGCTAAGTCAACGGGATATGATGTAGAAGGCTTAGGCTTTGCCATTCCTATGAATGAGGCGATTCCTGTTGTAGAGTCTATAATCAAAAACGGATATGTCTCCGGAAGACCATTGATAGGAATTATGGGAATTGATGTGACAGAGCAAATATCAAAAGCAAACGATTTGCCCATAGGTGTTTATGTTGATTCTGTTGTATCAGGCGGTGCCGCCGAAACAGGTGGAATTAAACCCGGCGATGTTATAATTAAATGTGACGGGAAAGATATAAAGAGCGTAGATGAAATTAACGAAATCCGTGATGCGCATAAAGTCGGTGATAAGTTGTCATTTACTGTTTCCAGAAACGGCAAAGAAATTCAGCTTAATATTGTGCTTCAGGAGGAAAAACCAGTAGAAAAAACCTCCTCAAGTGAGCAGCCAAAAAATGAAAGGCCCAGTGACTTTTTCGATGCTTTTGGGTGGTAAAATATTATAATAAAATACAAACAGATTGTGGTGTAATGCTGCAATCTGTTTGCGTTTATATATTCTTGACAAAAGAGATATATTGGGATATAATTAGTGCGTAAAGTTGGACAAAATGTGTTGTGTGTTATGAAACAACCAAGTTAGAAGAGGATAATATAATGTTATTGCGGAAAAAGACAAAACAAGACGACAGAGGTTTAAATATTATTATAGTTGGCTGCGGAAAAGTTGGTTCAACATTAGTTTCTCGTTTGTGTGAGGAAGGCCACAATATTACGGTTATTGATAAGAATAAGGATGTTATTCATGACATCTGCGAGACTTACGATGTATTAGGAATTGTGGGAAATGGCTCCAGTTATAATGTACAGATGGATGCTGGCATTGAGGAGGCTAACTTAATTATCGCTGTTACTGATTCTGATGAACTTAATATTTTGTGCTGTACAATAGCCAAAAAAGTAAGTAAATGTTCAACAGTAGCAAGGGTAAGAAATCCTGATTACAGTGGGGAGCTTCATTATATTCGTGAAAAGCTCGGACTTTCAATAACGCTGAATCCTGAGTTGGAAACGGCACATGAGATTGCTCGTTTGTTAAAATTTCCTTCTGCATTGGCAATAAATTCATTTGCTCGCGGTCAGGTTGAAATGATTACATTTAAAGTTCCTGATGACAATATGCTGTGCGGTATGCCGCTGTATGCTTTACAACAGCAATTTCCGTTTCAGTTGCTCATTTGTGCAGTCGAAAGAGATGGGGAATTGATAATTCCTAACGGTTCGGTTGTTTTAAATGCAGGAGATGTTGTTTCTTATATTTCAACATTTAAAAATGCATACAATTTCTTTAAAAGAATCGGGCTTAAGACTCAAAGAGTCACTAATTCTACCATAGTTGGCGGAGGCAAAACATCTTATTACCTGGCTAAACAACTGTTGGAGATGGGTATTGAAGTTAAGATTATTGAGCGAGATATTAAGCGTTGCGAAGAATTAAGCGCATTGCTTGACAAAGCAATAATAATCTGTGGCGATGGCAGCGATGAGAAGATATTAGACCGTGAGGGCGTGTTACAGGCTGAATCATTTATACCGTTGACGGGACTTGATGAAGAAAATATACTTTTGACACTTTATGCCAAAAGAAGCCCTGATACAAAGGTTATAACTAAGATAAACCGTATTACATTCAACCATGTTATTGATAGTCTGGAGTTAGGCAGCGTAGTATATCCTAAGTACATTACTGCAGAAACGATTATTGCGTATGTTCGTGCCAAGAAAAATTCTATTGGAAGCAATGTAGAAACATTGTATCATATTTTCGGTGACAGAGCAGAGGCAATCGAGTTTAAGATTCAAGAGGGTTCGCCTGTTGTAGGCATTCAGATTAAAGATTTACCACTTAAGAAAAACATGCTTATTGCTTGTATCACTCGTGAGGGTAGCGTTATAATTCCCAGTGGTTCAGATACTATTGCTGTAGGCGACCGAGTGGTTGTTGTAACTATGGAAAGCGGATTTAAAGATATTGCAGATATACTTATTGAGGAAAAATAGATATGAATATTAGTGCTATAAGGTATGTGTTAGGTTGGGTACTTAATATTGAAAGTGGGTTTTTAATATTACCTATTTTGGTTTCATTGATTTATGGTGAGCCCAAAGCAGGGTTTGCTTATTTAACTGTTGCGGCAATATGTGTAGCAGTTGGATTTTTAACAATTATTAAAAAACCTAAAAATATGGTTATATACGAAAAAGAAGGCTTCGTAATAGTAGCTTTTTCATGGATATTATTTAGTGTATTCGGATGCTTGCCGTTTGTTTTTACGGGTGAGATACATAGTTTTTTAGATGCACTTTTTGAAACTGTATCCGGTTTTACTACAACAGGTGCAAGTATATTGACAGATGTAGAAGCACTTTCTCGTGCCAGCCTTTTTTGGCGTTCCTTTACCAACTGGATAGGCGGCATGGGTGTTTTGGTATTTTTGTTGGCTGTAATGCCCTTAAAAGGCGGTGGCTCTCAAATTCACATTATGAGGGCAGAAAGCCCGGGGCCAACAGTTGAAAGGCTTGTTGCTAAAGTCA
>JAZNUA010000075.1:0-6740 GCA_045592045.1 Congzhengia sp.
TATGAATTCTCGTTGCGTCAGCAACATATCGAGCACACCTGTGCACATCGAGTGCGAAGCACATATCGAGAATTCGCAAGAATTCATATCGCAGCGGTGCTGTGCACCGCATAGAATTAGTGAACGATTTAGATACCACTATTTAATAGGTTCAAATTCAAACTGTTCATTTAAATATTCATCCAATGTACCATCAATTCTAACAAAGTGGTGTGTTCCCTCTGATAATTTTAAATCATTTGCCTGCATATATAATGAAATTGTTTTTCTTATTGGTTCAGGTATCTGCTTTAATGCACCATACTTTTCAGGGATTTCTATAAAAACAGTATAGTCTGCCACATCATTCTCTTCAACTATTATATCATTAAAATCTTTAGAAAAATCCAATTCCGTTGTTGATGCCCAATGATATGTCATTCCTACATAGAAAGAAAGCACAATTGTCACAATCCATAATATGCCAATAATTACTTTGGATACTTTTTTCATTTAATCACCTTTACTTTGATTTTTCTTAGCTGTTGTAATTGAGGCAATAAGTTTTCTTCTCAAGGTTCCGCTTTTATTATTTAATTCATTATATACATTTTCTTGTAATGAATTAACCTTATAAAGAATTTCTAACCAGTATTCAGTTTCATAACATTCTTTCAATGCTATTTCCAATTTATGAATAAAGTCTGCTCTACTTTGTGCATATTTTGCCTCGTGTGAATTTGCGCCTATTGAAGAACATGACCGCAATAACTGATTTACAAATACTGCTCTCCCCTTTATATTATCACATATTGCAGTTATCTCAACAGTAAGTTCTACCGCTAATTCCTTTATTGTTTTATCATTCATAATTCATTCTTCTTTCTGCGATATACTCACTTCGTTCGTGCGATATATTTTCGTTTTAATCAAATGCGATATAACCTCGTTTCACTCGGTTGCGATATGATATAAATTCCTTCATCTTGTGCCACAGGCATATATCGCACCGACAGGTATATCGCATCCATTAGGATATATCGCAAATTCCGTCAGGAATTTATATCGCTGAGTTTAATCGTTCTACGATTAAACTCATTATACCACAATTTGTTCTTATATTCAATAAAATAATTTTTGTTGTTATATTATTTTATAAAAAATGCCACACTATGTATGAATACAAATATATTAACGGAGGAAAACTATGCCACGATTTACATTGCCCAGAGACCTTTACTACGGTAGTGGTTCTTTGGAAAATCTTAAAAATCTCAACGGAAAAAGAGCAATCATTGTATCAGGCGGAAGCTCTATGAGAAAAGGCGGTTTTTTGGATAGAGCGAAAGCATATCTTGAAGAAGCAGGTATGGAGGTTGCATTCTTCGAAGGAGTCGAGCCTGACCCTTCTGTTGAAACAGTTATGAAAGGTGCAACGGCTATGAGTAATTTCTGTCCTGACTGGATAGTTTCAATAGGCGGTGGCTCACCTATTGATGCTGCAAAAGCTATGTGGGCGTTTTATGAATACCCCGACATAACATTTGAAGAGCTTTGTATTCCTTTTAACTTTCCCAAATTAAGAACAAAGGCAAAGTTCTGTGCCGTTCCCTCAACTTCAGGAACCGCCACAGAAGTGACTGCTTTTTCTGTTATTACCGACTACGAAAAGGGAATAAAATATCCACTGGCCGATTTTGAAATCACACCTGATGTTGCAATAGTAGACCCTGATTTAGTAGAGGGGCTACCCGAAGTGCAAGTGGCATACACGGGTATGGATGCTTTGACACACGCCATCGAAGCGTATGTTTCAAAGCTCAACAGTCCATTTACTGACCCTCTTGCAATCAAAGCCATTGAAATGGTGTTTGATTATTTACCTGCTTCCTACAACAAAAATATCAAAGCGAGAGAACAGATGCACTACGCTCAGTGTATTGCAGGTCAGGCATTTACCAATGCCTTGTTGGGCATCGTGCATTCTATGGCACATAAGACCGGTGCAGTATTTTCAACAGGGCATATTCCTCATGGTTGTGCAAATGCCACCTATCTTCCCTATGTTATCAAATATAACGCTCACGAGCCAACCGCTATGGCAAGATATGCAGACATTGCTCGTCGTGTAGGTCTGGGAGGCACATCAGAAAAATCACAGCTGGAAGCTTTGCTCGATAAGATTGAAGAATTTAATCGTTTAATGAATATTCCGAAAACAATTCAGGAATTTGGAGTGAAAGAAGAAGAATTTTTAAAAAAACTGCCTGAAATTGCAGCCAATGCAGTCAACGATGCCTGCACAGGCTCAAACCCAAGAGCAATCAATGAACAGCAAATGGAAAAACTCTACAAATGCGCATTCTATGGCACAGAAGTTGACTTTTAAATTGTTAAATATAAGAATAATCCACCCGCGTAACATACGCGGGTGGATTATTCTTATAAAAAGCGATAAAATTTACTTAAAAACTACATTCTTTACATCTTCTGTGTATATTTCTTCTCTTATGTCATCAGCTTTATAGCTTAGCTTTACATTTTCAAATGTAACTCCATCTGCATGACGAATATAAATTCCTTTGGCAGGAACAGGGTCAAAACGATGAAACTCAGGATAAAGACCGCCCATTTCACGAACATTAAATTTCCACTTATCATCAGCAAAACCACCGGGCAGACTTATATCCATATTTTTAAGCACTATATTCTGTATAGTAGCCTTTACAGAGCCTGAAATAATTATGCCGCCCAATGCCTCGCACCAATCACCATAGTCGTAGAGTGACTTTAAAAATTCTTCAGGGTCTCCTTCTTTTCCGCCGTCTATGCCGATATTGTAATAGCCTCTTGAGGGAGCCTTGATAATATCTGCAACAAGCCCGTCAATTTCAAGGTTTATAATATTAGACGGTGTTTCTTTCTTTTCACCTGCGTATTCACGATTTCTCAAACCTGCACAAATAAATATAGGACCTGTGCAATTATCCATTTTTATATTTTTTAATTTTATATTGCGAGCTACAGCGCCATCTGTAACAGTAATCTTTATGCCACAGGCAAAAACATCATAAAAATAACAGTCCTCGCACACAATATTTTCGAAATCTCCCACAGATTCTGTGCCAAATTTAAAACCGGCACACTCTGTTTTGATACGGCAATTTTTAATATGTACATTTTTGCAGATTTTGTTGGATGTAGACTTTAAACAAACAGCATCATCACTGCTTGTTATATCGCAATTTTCAATCAGAACATTTTCAGAAGAATCTATGTCGATAGCATCGTTATTCTCGTTTCCGCAGTTATATATATTTATTCCGTCCACATGGACATCCTTACTCTTATCTATGTGGAAACACCAGGAAACAGATTCCTCCATTGAAATGCCCGATATCTCGATATTTTCGCTATTGATAAAGCGCACCAAGAAGGGCTTTTCCTTTAAGGTTTTATCAAATTGATGGCCGTTTCCTGTGATTTTTCCTTCGCCTGAAATTTTTATATTTTTAACTCCATTAGCCACTAATATTGCCTTACCTCTTACGGTATTTACCGCATCTACAAATGTTGCTCCATAAACAGCATAAGCAGATAATTCAGGAATACCTGAAATAACAGCGTCTTCTTCTAAAACAAGCTTTGAGTTGTCTCTTAAAAATATGGTACCTGTTTTATAAACACCTGCACTTATAACTAATGTTTTGCCATTGTTTGCACATTCATCGATTGCAGCTTGCAATTTTTCCGTTTCTACCGCTATACCATCGCCAATAAGTCCAAATTCTTTAATGTCCAGCATTACTAATCTCCTTTATCCTAATAATACATCTGATACCATCATCACGCAAAAACCGATTAAAAGAGCATAAGTAGCTCCTCTTTCGCAGCCGTGAGCGTGAGTTTCAGGTATCATTTCATCACTTACAACATATATCATTGTACCTCCTGCAAACGCAAGGGCAAAAGGTAAGATTACTGAGGATACATTGACAGCAAAAAAGCCTAAAAAAGTACCTAAAACCTCAACCAGTCCCGTCACAGCAGCAATCAAAAAAGTTTTCATAGGTTTAACACCCACAGAAAGCATCGGCCCTATAATAACTATACCCTCAGGGATATTCTGTAAAGCTATACCACCTGCTATAATCATTGCATCTGCAAAATTTCCAGAGCCGAAACCCACACCTGCTGCAATTCCCTCAGGTAAATTGTGTATGGCAATAGCTAAAATAAACAGCAACACTCTGTCAATGCTTTTATTTTCCTGATGTTTTTCTATGTCCACACCTACCATTTTGTGAAGGTGCGGCACTATTTTATCTATAATATTTAAGAATATTGCACCTGCAAAAATTCCTAAAACAGTAACAATTATTCCGTATTTTCCACCATATTCCATAGATGGTATAACAAGACCGAATATCGCAGCTGAAAGCATGATTCCCGCTGCAAACGACAAAATAATATCACTAAATTTATGTGATATATTCTTGAATAAAAATCCTATAATTGCACCAAAAACAGTTGCACCGCCAACGCCTAAGGCAGTGATTGTTAATAATGAAATTGTATCCATAAAATACCCTCACTCGCTGTGTAAAATACATATATAATTTTACCACGATAACAACTAAAAATCAATACTTACTTAAAAATGAGCTGCAGCAAACTTTTACTGCAGCTCATTCTTAATATTAGTCAATAACTTCTACTGTTTTGTTATAAAATGATTTTAACGCAGCGGTAGCAAGTGTGTGCGAAAGTACTGTTTCGTCTGGTGTAAACAAACCAAATGGAACTTCAACGCCTGAATATTCAAGCATAAATGCTGCAATCTGCTGCTGGATAGCATCTGTAAAACCAAACTCAAAAATAGGTCCTGTAATTGTTGGAAGCATTGGCTTGTAACCTATAATAATACGGTTCCAGGACTGTTCTTTGCCCCAGGATGATGTATAGTGGAATGCGTTTGCATCATCTGATGTGAACTTCGCACTGCACTCTGTGCCATAAATTTCAAAGAACCAACGATTTGTAGAGCCGGGAGCCATACGCTTTGTTTCTAAAGTCATAGGGATTTCGTCGCCGTCTTTATTTAATGTTGTACAGAAAATTGTACAGTTGTCAAATGTGTCACAAGGAACCATTCCGCCCTTGCCGTCAGGACGCTCTTTTACAATATTTGAAAAATGTGCTCTTACTGTTTTTGGCTTAAAACCCAAACGGAAAGGAACATGCTGAGTATGAATACCCAAATCGCCTAAGCATCCGTATTCGCCATTGAATTTAACCATACGCTTCCAGTTGATAGGCTTGTTTACATCCATATCACTGCAATGATTAAATCCGCAATGAATTTCTAAAACCTTACCAAATTTACCCTCGTTGTACCAGTTAATCATTGTCTGCATTGCAGGATAATAAGGGAACTCACTGCAACAACGAACAAAGGTGTCTGGATTTTCTTTAATCGCTTTCATAATGTTTTCGTTAGCGGCTTTATCTATACCAAAGGGCTTTTCGCCAAGTAGTGCTTTTCCGCTTTTAATTATGTCGATGTAGAACTGTTCGTGAAGATTATGAGGAACTGCACAGTAAATAGCATCTATATCGTCTTTTTCCAAAAGCTCTTTGTAATCTGAAACGGCATACTTTATTTCAGGAAAGTTCTTTTGGAACCACTCCATTTCCTTAGGAACAACGGAGCAAATACCTACTATTTCAGGTCTTGGGATATCGTCTGTCAAATGACACCAACGAGCAGCAGCAGATGCAAACTCTCTTGCCATAAGTCCACAGCCAATAAGACCAAATCTAACTTTTTTCATAATGATTATCCTTTCGTTGTATAGATAAGTAAGGGCTGTTGAATCCAACAGCCCAAATCTTAAAAATTAATATCCGAAGTGTTTTTCTGTTTCTGCAACTGCTTCTTCGATGATAGCAAGACCCTTTAGAGCTGCTTCGTCGTCTAAAATCATCGGAGGTGACATACGAAGGATGTGACCTGATGGTACCCAAGCCAAACCTTTTTCGAATGCTTTCTGGTAAATCATTGTACCAGCTTCGGGGAATGCTTCTTTTGTTTCGCGGTCTTTTACGATTTCTATAGCCTGTAAACAACCGATAGCACGAACATCACCGATAATAGGATGAGCTGCTTTCATTTCTTCCATCTTCTTAAGCATAATTTCGCCAAGATGAGCAGAACGCTCGTTCAAGTTTTCTTCTTCGATAACCTTAAGTGACTCTAAAGCTGCAGCACAAGCCATGGGGTTACCACCGTAGCTTGAAGATGCAGAAATCTTTTCAATTGCAGGAGCTAAATCCTTAGAAACTGCAAGTGCTGTTACGGGGAAGCCATTACCAAAGCCCTTACCGAGTGTGGTAATATCAGCTGTTACATTCCAGTGATCCATTGCAAGATACTTACCTGTTCTTGCCATACAGTTAAGAACTTCGTCTGCAAATAAGAGGATTCCTCTCTTGTCACAAAGAGCACGAAGTGCAGGAATAAAGTCATCAGGAGGAATGATTGAACCACCCCAGCCCTGAACGGGTTCTAAAACGATAGCTGCAACATTCTTGCCGCCTGAAGCACAAGCGTTATCAAGCATACCTTCGATCATTCTGATGTAAGGTGTTGAATCCTTCCATGCTTCTTCAGGTGTTCTGCCAAAGAAATCACGATACGGATTCGGTCTGGGAACGAGCATAAAGCCAGGAGCTCTCATATGTGTGTCAGGACCAACAAC
>JAZNUA010000076.1:0-1911 GCA_045592045.1 Congzhengia sp.
TGCGGTTTGGTGTTACTCATATCCATTCTCCGTTTTTAAATAAATTATTTATTATATGCTTATTATAGAATTAAGTGATAGAAAAGATACAAATCATTCTACCAGGAGTAAAAATGCTTGCTTGCAAGGGCATTTTTACGACGCCGTCAATTGGCATACGCAGACTGAAAGGCTGCAGAAAGCCGTCAGGCTTTAGGAATTTAATTCTATTAAATTCCGTATATGCCAATTATAACATATTAGATATCACAATACAAATATTTTTAAAAAATAAAATACATCCCGAATGGGATGTATTTAAATCCATATACTATTCGCCAAGTTCGTACTTAAGCTCATCGAAATCACCTTCGCCGCTTACTACAACCCATTTTCCGTCGTCGCTTGCCAAAACAAACTCCAATGTGTCATCCTGCGCTTCATCGTTATTTTCGATAGCTTTGATCATTTCTTCTTCAGCTATTTTTTCCAATTCGTATTCAATCATTTTTCTTACATCATTTTCGTCCGTATATTCGTCGATTATATTATCATCAATCAATTTCTTTTCGATTTCCTTGCAGCTCTTTTCCGCATCCCAGTCACACAAATCTTCAATAATTTGTTCTTTGTCTATATGTGTAAAGACTACCTCCACCTTGTATTTGCTTTTATATTTCTGTGCATCCTTAACATAATAATTTATGCTGTTGAAATATCGATAAGCAAGTTCTTCTGCAGCATCTTCAAAATCTATCTCGTAATCACTCATTCTGTTGAACTCATATTTCAGCTCATCTTCGATAGCATCTGCCAAGTCATCCTCACTCATCATTTCAAAGTGCAAACACTCATAAATAATATAAGTTTCACCATTTGAAATAGCTTCCATCGCTTCTTCGATATATTTCTTGCAAGCCTCGGCATCTTCTGCTTCGTCTTCTTCCTCGTTCACTTTAGTTTCGTCTTCTTCGTCTGTCTCTTTTTTCTTCTCTTCCTTAACCTTGCTTACCACTTGGGTATCTTTTGGGGAAAATAACGGACTATTCCAGCCCACATCTGTAATTCCAGGCAAAAGAAGCCACACAGCAAGTCCTAAAATTACAACAGCTACTGCTATGATAACAGCAATCAATGGGGCATCGTTTTTTTCATTACTTTCTGATTTAGAGTTGAAATCGCGTATATGTATCGGCTCCTCCTCCTCTGTTGTTTCTGGTATATAGGTTGATGTCGGTTCATCTATTTCAGATTCGCTGATTTTCACTTCATCAGACAAGCGAGCACCACAATTTTCGCAAAAAATTGCTTCTTCAATATTTTCTGTTCCACAAATTCTACAAAACATAAAGCTTCTCCTTAAACATATCTGCATTGTGAGTAATTTTATAATTATTGCTTACCCTTTTAAGCTTTCTTTTTCCATAGCAATTACCTCTGCCACCGTATCGCATACCGCCTTTTTTTCTTCTCTGCAGGCACAAATTTCCCCACCGCTGAGCATTGCTCCACAGTAGATACAGAACTTTGTAGCAGTTTCTTCTGTTATATCCTCTTTTAAAATGGCACGACAAGCACATTCCACACCCGGAACGAGCCTTGTACCACAATAAATACAAAAATTTTTTGCCAACTTTCTTTCCTCCAAAAGCATCTGCACCTTAAAAGGTGCAGATGCTATCATTAGTTTAACATCACATTGAAATTTTATCTTCAGACATAACAATATGAATTCCTTAAAATTCAGAAGTTCCGCCATTTTAAACAGCTTTATCTACCAGTAATTATGTAACGGTCTCAACTGGTCAAATAGTGCACAAAATCAACAATTTCTACACCAAATATTAAATTACATACCTAAATCCATTGTGCACCATCTGCCACCTGATTTATATACTGTAATTTCTGTTTCGTTTTCGTCTTTCTTTTCTT
>JAZNUA010000077.1:0-5001 GCA_045592045.1 Congzhengia sp.
TGAATCAGGATTTGCAGAAATTAAAGAAAGCTTTTTAGGCTGTAATTTTTTACATCTCATAAGGTATATAATATCAGAAAGTCTTTCAGCTCTGTGCACCATATAAAATCTTCCTCCATTTTTTAAAAGGTAAGCGGCTGAATTTATTACATCTTCTAAATTGCACATTATTTCGTGGCGAGCGATATTTACGCTGTCGCTTAAGTTGGATTTTCCTGTTCCTATTGGTAAATATGGCGGATTACATGTTACAACATCAAAAAAACCGCAGTCAAAATAATTTTTTATTTCTCTCAAATCGCCATTTATAACCTCAATTCTATCTGTTAAGTTGTTTAACTTTACACTTCTTTGCGCAAGTTCGCAGACTTCTTTTTGAATTTCTAAAGCTGTTATATTGTTACATCGAGTGAGTTTGCATAACAAAATAGGAATAATTCCGTTTCCGCTACATAAATCAATCAATTTTTCTTTGGGTTTTGCAACAGTAAATTCTGCCAATTTTGCAGCATCTGTTCCGTAACAAAACATTGTTTTGTTTTGAATAATCTTAAAGCCGTTACCTAAATCCTCAATTACTTCGTTGTGTTTAATTTCCATTTAGTACCTCTATAATTCGTGTCTTCCTTCTAAAGCTTTTGTTAAAGTAATTTCGTCGGCATATTCAAGTTCTCCGCCAACAGGCAAACCGTGAGCAATTCTCGTAACTTTAATACCAAAGTTTTTAAATAAATTAGAAATGTACATAGCAGTTGCCTCACCCTCAATGGATGGATTTGTTGCCATAATAATTTCTTTTACATTATTTTCTTTTGTTCTCAAAAGCAGCTCTTTGATTTTTATGTCATCGGGACCGATGCCATCTATGGGAGAAATAACACCATGAAGAACATGGTATACTCCTGAAAACTCTTTCGTTTTTTCCAAGGCTAAAATATCTTTCGGATTTTCAACTACGCAAATAACAGAATGGTCACGCTTTGCATTAGAACAAATAGAACAAGGTGTCACATCTGTTAATGACTGACAAACAGGACAAAAAGTTATCTTTTCTTTTGCATCTTTTAACGCATCAGAAAAACGCTCGATACTTTCTTTTGGTTGCTTTAAAATGTGGAAAGCAAGCCTTTCTGCAGAACGCTTACCTATCCCAGGTAGTTTTGAAAATTCTTCTATAAGCTTTGTTATCGGAAGTGCGTACATTTTACTCTTCTCCTTGATTTAAAATAATTGCTCCGTATTCTTTGGCAGAGATTTCTCCATATTCATCACTTTTAATTGCTGCTCTACCGGGATAAATCTTCATAGCACGCTCTAAAACGCCTAATTCTTTTGATTTAAAGCATACTGGAGGCAAACCGGCAGATTTGATTTTTAAAATTATTTCATCTACTTCGCTATCTATAGTAACACCCGTCAAATCAATCTCTAATATGCGATTATTTTTGCTGATAATCTTATTTTCAAAATCCATAAAGACTATGCCGTTTTTACCGCAAACTGCATTTATAGTGGGAAAATCGGGCATAAAAGGCTCCATCTGCCAGAGTTTCTTTGCTATTTCTGCTGTAAAGCGTGAATCTGTATTTTTTCCACCTGTAAACATCACGCACTTATTATTGACAAAATCTCCTGCATATTCTGCAAATTCATAGGGCTTGATATGTTCATTTGCATCAGGAATTGCAAAAAGCGGAACAGATGCAAAGTCTTTTGCACACAAAAGATTTTCATACACGATATCAGGGTTACTTCCTTGAATCCCTAAAGCACTTATACCTAAGCTTTGTAATGTAATAATAGCCGAAGGAATATCGAAACCATCGGATAAAATCTCTCTGTCTTTAAAATCAAGACAGAGACAGACAGGTATATCACAAACCTCTTTTGCAGCAAAAACAGCATATTTTGCTTCAGCTAAAGTATCAAATCCCATTAGAAACAAAAAAGAAACGGGATGGTTTTTGTAAATAAATTTAATTTCATCCTTAATAATTTTATAGTAAGTATCGTACGGCAATATGCCATCGGAAAAAACTGTTTTTTCACTGTTTGCAAATACCGCACCTGCAACAAAAACCTTATCCTTTGAGGCTTTAACTGTTTCCTCAATCGCCCTTGTCTTATCACTTTCTCTATTGAATAAATATGTCGGCGCCACTAAAACATTAGCACCGGCATCTATATGTTCTTCAAAGGACAAAGATATATCTTGGTTTTCATCAAAAAGAAAAGCAGGCAATAATACATTTGATTTTATAATTTGCTTAAATTGATTTTTGTTAATAAGTCTTCACTCCTATTTTTTAGCGTTTAGTTGTTCTTTAAGGGAATCAAGTGCATCAATAACACTTTCCTTTTTTACAATACTGTTGCCCTTTCCATCTACCAATGCCAGATAATTTCGGTCGTTGTAAGGTACATAAGATACAGTTACAATTCTTCCATCTGTCATTGTGTATTTTATGGTTACATCAGGCATAGAACCAGGTACTGCATTTATATCTACGCTATCAAAGCTGATTTCTATAATGGTACGATAGAACTTGCTGAAATCACTTTTTCCAAAAGAGACACCGTTTACTTTTTTATCATCGCCGTTAATCTCTAATGTGTATTTATGGTTAAGACCGTTTACCTCAACCTTGCTTACATATTTTATATTTTCAGTATGCACCAGTCTACTCATAAGGTCAATATATGATAAGTCTAAAAAAGCAAGATTTTTAGAATCTGTCATATAAACTGTCTTATAATCATCTATCATCAAAAATCTATATCCGTTTAGTTCATTTCCTACTGTGAGTTTTTGTTCCACTCCGCCAATACTTATACGAAAAACTGCATATGGCGTATCAAGGCCATATTTGCCCAAATCTTTTACTTTAGCTTCCACAACACCAGAAACTGTTAATTCGCTTAAAGGTGTAAGTATATCCTGAGAAAGTACAATACTATTTGCCTCTGCATGCACAGGTTTAGACATTTGACATATGATTTTCTCCTCATCTCCGCTACCTTGTCTTACTGCAACCAACTCTGTTTCTGTGCTGTTTTTTTTGTTAATGTTTATATGATTAAACGAAGCATAATCAGTAGGATTTATTGTTAAGATTTTTAAGTCTATAAAAGAATTGTAGTCAGGTGCAATTGTACTTATACTGTATGCTCCCTTTAAATAGATTTTGTCATCTCCGTCAACTTTGAAATAATTACTTTTTCCGTCTATGCTGCTTTTTCCTACGCGCAACACTTTAGTTGAGCCATCTTTAAGATGTATAGTGGTAGTTGATACAGGTTTATCAAGTTCATATATAGCTGTATCATCAGGATTCTCTGAAACTACTTTATCAGCATATAAATAAGAGCATAAGGAAACGAATGAACTAAGTGATGATTTGTTAATTTTAATTCCTTCAGAATCGCTTAGAACAAATTCATTCCCATTTTTTTTAACAGAATATTCTTCCGCATCTTTTTGTACGGTTATTTTCGTAATATCTTCAGAGTTAATACTGAAAATATCAATATACTCAACTGCAGATGGTTGTTCTTCTTCCGTTTGTTGTGGATTTTTTTGTGGCGCATTGTCCTTTTTGGGCAATTTGTTAACAATTATCAGTCCTCCAGTCAAAAGGCCTAAAACAACAACTATTATAATAATATTTTTATATAATTTCATAGAATTCACCTCAAATTTAAATAAAATATATCTATTATATTTTACTACATAACAGAATAAAAGTAAAGAGTTTACAGAAAAAAATACCGACACAACTATAAAAGAAGTGTCAGTATTTTATATTATGCTTTTTTCAATTTAGCAAAAGAACCCATCAAAGATTTTGTACCTACATCATCAAAAACGATTTCCAATTTTACATCATTTCCTGATGGTGTGACAGATAAAATCATACCCTTACCGAATTTACGATGCTCCACCATATCGCCGGCTTTAAATTCAAAACTGGCATTTACAACACTTTGCGAGGGTTCTTTATATTTTTTGCGTTCAAACAATTTGTCAAACATTTCGCTTTGTGATGTCTTGGCACCTTTTAAGACAGTGTTTGTTTTATGTTGTTCTATTATATTTAAGTATTCAACAGGAATTTCGTCTAAGAATCTGGATGCTTTACTGTATGTAGAACCGCCATACATAGAGCGTCTGTCTGCGTATGTAAAGTAAAGCTCTTTCTTTGCTCTCGTGATACCCACATAGCAAAGTCGTCGCTCTTCTTCTATCTCTTCTTCTGAGTATATTGAGCGTTGACTTGGGAAAAGTCCGTCCTCCATACCACACATAAATACAACAGGAAACTCAAGACCTTTTGCTGAATGAAGCGTCATTAGCACCACACTATCTTGTTCCTCATCATAATTATCTACATCTGCTACCAAAGCTGTACTTTCTAAAAATTCTGACAGAGTTGGTTCTTCTGCTGAATTTTCATATTCTTGAGCCGAAACAATGAATTCGTGTATATTTTCTATTCTTGTTTGGTTTTCAACGGTATTTTCTGCCAGCAACATCTGCTCATATCCACTTTTGCGATATAAAGCTTCTAAAATGCGGGACGGGTATGAATAATCACTTGCATTTTGTATATTTTCGATTAGTTTTGTAAATTCCAAAAGCTTTGAAGAAACCTTAGATAATTCTTGGAATTTGTCAGCATTTTTCATTACCTCAAACATACTGACGCTGTTTTCTGCCGCAACTGCTGCGACCTTTTCAACAGATGCAACACCGATTTTTCTCGATGGTTCGTTTACAATTCGTATTAAAGAAATATTGTCATTAGGATTAAAAACAAGTCTTAAATAAGCCAACATATCTTTGATTTCTTTTCTGTCATAAAATCTAAGACCCGCTAAAACACGATACGGAATGCCAAATCCAGAAAGAGTTGTTTCCAAAACTCGTGATTGTGCATTTGTTCTGTAAAGAATGGCAATATCTGAATATTTTTTTTCACCATCTTTTACAGCTTTTTCGAT
>JAZNUA010000078.1:0-2480 GCA_045592045.1 Congzhengia sp.
TTAACACTTCCGTCAGGTTGTGCGGCGGAATATTGGTTGCCATACCTACAGCAATACCTGATGAGCCGTTTATCAGAAGTGTAGGTATTCTTGTGGGTAAAACTGTTGGTTCACGCCTTTTTTCATCAAAATTGGGAATAAAATCAACAGTATCTTTTTCTATATTTTCTAACATAAGGTTAGAAATTTTGCTCATTCTCGCCTCTGTATAACGATATGCAGCAGCAGGGTCACCGTCAACTGAACCGAAATTACCGTGACCATCAATAAGTGTGTACCTCATTGAAAAATCTTGTGCAAGTCGCACCATAGCGTCGTAAACCGAAGCATCGCCGTGAGGGTGATATCTACCGATAACATTACCTACTGTGGTAGCCGATTTAAAGAAGGGTTTGTCGGCAGTTAAGTGTTCTTCATGCATGGAGTAAAGTATTCTTCTGTGAACAGGCTTTAAACCATCGCGAACATCAGGTAATGCACGAGCCACAATAACGCTCATAGCATAATCTATAAACGCTTCACGCATTCTTTTTTCAATATCAACATTAACTATGGTTTGAGTATCAAAATATTCCTCAAAATGGGAATCTTCGTATTTCTTGTTTTTAGCCATTTCATCTTCCTCCGTTTCCCCCTATACATCAAGGTTGGTAACATACTGGGCGTCTTCTTCTATGAATATTCTTCTGGGTTCAACATCGTCACCCATCAGGATTCTAAAGGTTTCGTCAGCTTTTATAGCGTCTTCCAGTGTAACTTTTAAGAGTATTCTGTTTTTGGGGTCCATAGTTGTTTCCCAAAGCTCTTCAGGGTTCATTTCACCAAGACCTTTATAGCGGCTGATATCAACTTTGGCATTTTCGTCGCCATCTTTAAACTCTTCGCTTATTAAATCTCTTTCTTCATCACTGAATGCTACCTGTGTCTTTTTTCCTCGTGTCAGTTTATACAGAGGAGGCTTCGCTAAATATACATGACCTGCCGCAATTAAGGGCGACATAAATCTAAAGAAGAATGTAAGCAACAGCGTCTGGATATGGGCACCGTCAACATCGGCATCGGCCATAATGATTACTTTGTTGTATCTTAATTTTTCAAGATTAAATTCTGTCCCAATACCTGTACCTAAAGCCTGAATAACAGGTGTTAATTTATCGTTTCCGTAAACTTTGTCCGCACGCACCTTTTCTACATTGAGCATTTTGCCCCAAAGCGGCAAAATAGCCTGATATTTGCTGTCACGGCCGCTTTTTGCAGAACCACCCGCAGAATCACCCTCGACGATGTAAATTTCCGTCATGGAGGAATCTTTGCTTATACAATCGGTGAGCTTACCTGGGAGTGTTGCACTGGAAAGGGGAGTTTTTCTTTCGGCCTCTCTTGCTTTTCTTGCGGCCTCTCTCGCTCTGGATGCAGTTAATGCCTTTTCAATAATTATCTTTGCAACAGGTGGATTTTCCTCCAAAAAGTATGCAAGCTTCTCGCCCAAAGCTGAAGATGTAATACCTTGTACTTCGCTGTTTCCAAGCTTGGTTTTTGTCTGACCTTCAAACTGTGCTTCTAAAACCTTAACAGAGATTACAGCAGCAAGACCTTCTCTTGCGTCACTGCCTTCTAAGTTTTTGTCATTTTCTTTTAATATGTTATGCTTTCTTGCATAATCGTTTAAAATACGGGTCAAAGCTGTTTTAAAGCCTGATTCGTGAGTACCGCCTTCAGTGGTTGAGATGTTGTTAGCAAAGCTTACCAAGGTTTCATTGTAAGCATCGGTATATTGCATAGCAACTTCTAATATAACATCGTTTTGCTCTGCTTCAAAGTAAATAATTTCTTCGTGTAAGGGATTTTTGCCCCTGTTTAAATAAGTCACATATTCTTTGATACCGCCGTCGTATTTCATATCGGCAACTTTGTCATCTTCACGCTTGTCAGTTAAGACAATGCGCAATCCCTTGTTTAAGAACGCCTGTTCGCGAAGTCTTTTCAGCAAAATATCAAACTCATAAACCAATGTTTCAAAAATTTCGCCATCGGGCTTAAATGTAACCTTTGTACCTGTTTTATCGGTATCACCTATAATTTTCAGGGGACCACAAGAATGTCCACGCTCATACCTTTGATAGTGTATGTGCTGTCCATCTGAAACCTCAACCTCCAAATATTCTGATAAGGCATTAACAACAGACGCACCAACACCGTGCAAACCGCCTGATACTTTGTATCCGCCACCGCCGAATTTGCCGCCTGCATGAAGCACTGTAAATACAACCTCAACAGCAGGAAGACCTGTCTGGGGCTGAATACTTACAGGGATACCTCGACCATTGTCAATTACGGTAATAGAGTTGTCTTCGTTGATATTTACATAAATATTTCTACAGTAGCCTGCTAAAGCCTCGTCAATAGAGTTATCAACAATTTCATAAACTAAGTGGTGCAGACCGCGTTCTGAGGTAGAACCTATGTACATACCCGGTCTT